>JALZCN010000518.1 GCA_030863045.1 Actinomycetota bacterium
ACCCACCCAGCACAGGGCGAGCCTAATCGCGCGACCGGCCCATGACGTCGGTTCGCGGGCGTACCCGCGCCTACGCCGCGAGGAGCACACCCACCACCATGACTGGCAGGGCGGCGACGATCCCGACGCCCAGCAACCCGTTGTGAATCTTGAGAAATCGCTTGTGCAAAACGTGCTGGTCCTGTTACTTCGTAAAGAATGGGCCTGCGGGAGGCGTTACGTATCGCGTTGCGCGGATTGCGAGCCAATCGGTTACGCTCCGCGTTGACCATGCTAGGCATCATTATTGGTGTTTCCGCGGTGATCCTGCTGGTCGCCATCGGCAACGGCGTTCAGAAGTCGGTCAACGAGGAAGTCCAACCGCTGGCCAACCTGATCACTATTGTGCCGTCGGACGGCAACGTCCCTGGCGGCACCGCCCCCAAGGATCTGATCGACGCCGACGTCGCGGCCCTGCAGACCCAGGTGCCCGACGCCGCGACCGTCGTGCCGGCCGTCACCGGTCAAGCCCTCATCGAGACCGGGACCACTGAGTTCCGCGCGGAGGTTGTCGGCTCCACCGAAAACTGGCTCGACGTGAATAACCGGGATCTTCAGGCCGGATCGTTCTTCGGCGAGTCCCAGATTCGCTCCACCGCCAGAGTGGCGGTCCTCGGCTCTAGCGTCGCGGACGCCCTGTTCGATGGCGCCGACGCTGCCGTGGGTCAGACAGTCCGGATCAACCGGCAGGACTTCGACGTCATCGGGGTGATGGAGGCTGCCGGGCAGCCCGTCGACAACAACGCGGTCGTGCCGCTGCCAACCGCGCGCCGTTACATCTACGGTGGCGGCGACGTGATCAATCAGATCACCGTGCAAGCCACCCAAGCCGCCGCCGTACCCGCCGCCGAGAATGACGTGATCCGCGTGCTCAGCGAGCGGCATCGGATCAAGGATCCCGCAAACCGGGACTTCGAGGTCCAGTCCCTACGTAGCCAGCTCGACACCTTCAACCAGATCCTGCAGATTCTCACCCTGTTCACCGCCTGCGTGGCGGCGATCTCGCTGTTTGTCGGCGGTATCGGAGTCCTGAACATCATGCTGGTCTCAGTCACCGAACGAACCCGCGAGATCGGCATCCGCAAAGCGATCGGCGCCACCCGCCGCGCGATCCTCCAACAGTTCCTCATCGAGTCGCTCGTGTTGGCCGGCATCGGTGGAGTCATCGGTGTACTCGTCGGTGTCGGGCTGGCGCTGCTGCTCGCGGCCATCGCGCCTGCCTTAGGCCCCGTGCTCAGCACCTTCGCCCCTTACGTGAGCCTGCCCGCGGTGCTGCTCTCGTTCGGGATCAGCCTCTTGATCGGCTTGATCGCCGGCGGTTACCCGGCTAACCGCGCCGCCCGGTTACGGCCCGTCGACGCCCTTCGATACGAGTAACGAGAGCCTGTTCGCGCGCCTTTGATGTATTCGAGGCCTGCTCCTCGTCCTCTCTTGGGTGATAACCCGCTGCGGCGAGGAGGCTGAAATGATCGCGCGTCTGTCGTCACCGATGGAGGACCTGAAAGACCATTACGAGGTGGTCGTGGTCGGCTCCGGCTACGGCGGGGCGATTGCCGCTTCCCGGCTGGCTCGGGCCGGTAGGCAGGTGTGCCTCTTGGAGCGGGGCAAGGAGTTGCGGCCGGGCGAGTACCCGGACACCAGCCCGGAAGTCATGGATGAGATGCAGATCGACTTCCCCGCCTGCCACGTCGGGTCCCGGACCGGCCTGTACGACATGCGGGTCAACGATGACCTCAATGTCTTCTTGGGTTGTGGGCTGGGCGGCACATCGCTGGTCAACGCCAACGTCAGCCTGCGGGCCGATCCGCGGGTCTTCGACGATCCGCGCTGGCCCACGGGGCTGCGAGCCGACCTTCCCACGCTGATGGAAGACGGCTACCGGCGCGCCGAGGAGATGCTCAAACCCACGACGCTACCGGACAGTGTGGTGGGCTTGACCAAGCTTGAGGCGCTTGCCGATTCGTCCACCGCGTTGCCTGGCAAGTTCAACCGGGTACTGATCAACGTGACGTTCGCCGACCGCGTCAACCATGTCGGAGTCGAGCAGAAGGCGTGCACGCTGTGCGGGGACTGCGTGTCCGGTTGCAACTACGGGGCCAAGAACTCCGTGTTGATGAACTACCTGCCAGACGCGAGAAACCACGGCGCCACGATCTTCACCCGGGCCGCGGTCCGTTTCGTACAACGAAAGGACAACCGCTGGCTGGTGCACTACCAGGTGTTGGACACCGGCCGCGAGCTTTTCGACGCTGCGCCGCTGTTCGTGAGCGCCGACATCGTCGTGCTCGCCGCGGGCGCCCTCGGTACCACGGAGATCCTGCTGCGCTCCGCCGAGAACGGTTTGCCGCTGTCCGATCAGGTCGGGCAGCGGATGACCGGAAACGGCGACGTACTGGCTTTCAGCTACAACAGCGACCAGGAAGTGAACGGAATCGGGTGGGGCCACCGCGACAGAGACGAGAGTGGGGGCGAAGTCGGGCGGGTCGGGCCGTGCATCACTGGGATCATCGACAATCGCGGCCAGTCCGATCTCGAGCAAGGGATGGTCATCGAGGAGGGGTCGATTCCCGGTGCGCTGGCCGATCAACTGCCGCTGGCCCTGGTCGCCGTGGCCCGAGCCAGTGGCATCGACACCGACCCCGGCCTGGCCGACCGGATCAAGGAGCTCGCACGAGAGCAGGAGAGCCTGCTGTTGGGACCCTACGGGGGAGCGGTCCGCAACACCCAGACCTACCTCGTCATGTCGCACGACGATGGGAACGGCCGCGCCGTGCTCGAGCGGGACCGGCTGCGCATCCACTGGCCCGACGTAGGCGCTCAACCCGTCTTCGACCAGATCAGCGAGGCGTTGCAGCGCGCCACGGCGGCCTTGGGCGGCACCTACCTGACGTCCCCGATCTGGAACAAGTTGCTGGGTGAGCGGCTGGTCACCGTCCATCCGCTGGGTGGTTGCGTGATGGCCGAGGACGCCCGACGCGGCGTGGTGAACCATAAGGGGCAGGCCTTCGTGGGGCCCCACGGCAACGCCGTGCACGACGGGCTCTATGTGGCCGACGGCTCCGTGATACCCCGCCCGCTGGGAGTGAACCCGCTGCTCACGATCTCGGCTCTGGCCGAGCGTAGCTGCGCGCTGCTGGCCCGGGACAGGGACTGGACGATCGACTACGGTCTGCCCTCGGTACCGCCCGCGCCGCAGCCACCGCAAGCGCTGGGCATCCAGTTCAGCGAGACCATGACGGGCTACGTCTCCACCAAGGTCACCGGCGACTACCAGGCAGCTGCCCAGCGCGGCGCAGACGACGGCTCGCCGTTCTGCTTCACCCTCACCATCATCAGCGCCGACCTCGACCGCATGCTGGCCGACCCGACGCGCCAAGCTCGCATGATCGGCACCGTGAACGCACCGGCGCTGTCGCCCGATCCGATCACCGTGACCGACGGGGTGTTCAACCTGTTCGTCGATGACCCCGATCGGGTTGACGCGCGCCAGATGCGTTACCGCATGAAGCTGACCATCGAGCAAGGCCGGCATTACTACTTCGTCGGGTTCAAGAGCATCCACAACGATCGAGGGCTGGACATATGGCTGGACACCACGACTCTCTATGTCACGGTGTACGAGGGTGACGACGATTCCGGCCCGGTGGCGGCGAAGGGAATTCTGACGATCCGCCCCGAAGACTTCGCCAAACAACTCACCACGATGACGGTCCTCAATGCCACCAGCTCCCAGCAGCGGCTGGAAGCAACGGCCCGTTTCGGGCAGTTCTTCGCCGGCACATTGTTCGACGTCTTCGGCGGTGTGACCCGCCCGCTCAATAGATTCGACTCGACGGGTCCAGCTCGTAAGAAGCGCCCGCTGAGGGTCGGCATCCCGGAGATCCATCCACTCATCGCCGATGACGGCGTGCAGCTTCGGTTGACCCGTTACCAGGGCGGTTCCCAGGGTCCGGTCATCCTGGCTCACGGCTTGGGTGTCTCCAGCCGTATCTTCTCCATCGACACAATCGAAACCAATCTTGTTGAATTCCTCTACGCTCACGGCTACGACGTCTGGCTGCTCGACCTCCGGGCCAGCATCGAACTGCCGGTGGCAGCCGAGCGATTCAGCGCCGACGACGTCGCGCGATATGACTACCCGGCCGCGGTCGCCAAGGTGCGCCAGGTCACAGCCAGCCCTTCGGTACAGATGGTGGCCCACTGTTACGGGTCGACGACTTTCTTCATGGCGATGCTGGCCGGCCTGGAGGGAGTGCGGTCGGTCGTCTCCTCGCAAATCGCAACTCACGCGGTGTGCCCACCCATGACCCGGCTCAAGTCGGGGCTGCACCTGCCCGCGTTGCTCGACAGGCTCGGTGTAGAGTCCCTCACCGCATACACCGACACCCACGCCAACTGGTTCAGCCAGCTCTACGACCGATTCCTCGACGCCTTCCCCGATGACAAGGAAGAGGAATGCAACAGTGCGGTCTGCCATCGCATCACCTTCATGTACTCCCTTCTGTACGAGCACGACCAACTCAACACTCTGACCCACAACGCCCTGCACGAGATGTTCGGGATAGCCAACATCCGAGCAATGGACCATCTGGCGCTCATGGTCCGCACCGGTGGGCTGCGGACCGTTGACGGGCAGGATCTCTACCTCCCCCACCTGGAGCGGCTCGCCATCCCGATCACCTTCATCCATGGCGCCGAGAACGCTTGTTTCCTGCCGGAAAGCACAGCGAAGACGATGCAACTGTTGCAGCAGCGCAACGGCTCATCGCTGTACCGGCGCCATGTCGTACCGGGCTACGGCCATATCGACTGCATCTTCGGCAAGCGCGCCGCTTCTGACGTCTATCCCCTCATCCTGCAGCACCTGGAAGCGACCAGGTAGGGCGAAAGGAGCAGATCGTGGCCGTACCTACCGATCTCGGTCTCACTACTGGCCTGCCCGAGTCTTCCCGGAAAAGCGAGGAAGGTGCTGGTTGGCGCGGCTGCGCAGGGCCGGGGAGCTGGGCACAAGACGTGCCGGCGGGGACAAAGTCACTGTCGTGGCTGCGACCGTCCACACTGTGGCAGTCGCGCAACGACTTCATCGCGAAGTTAATTGCAGACCCCACCAACGTGGCCCGGGCCCGATGGGTTGAGCTGGCGCGCCGGCGCGCACAGCGAACCGGTGCACACCCAGACTTCGTGATTTCCCGGGCGGCCGGCGATGCCGTCTCCGTACTCGTCATCGGGGATACCGGCGAAGGCGACAATTCACAGTACGCGATTGCGGGTTCGCTACTCGAAACGTCAAAGGACGCGGACTTCGCGATCATCTGCAGTGATGTTGTTTACCCCACCGGCGAGATGGACGACTACGGCCGCATGTTCCATCACCCCTTCCGCAACCTCGAGCTGCCCATCTATGCCATCCCAGGAAATCACGATTGGTACGACGGCCTGCATGGCTTCATGCATTACTTCTGCAAGCTGGACGACCCCGGATACCTACCCCAGTTCGGTCGCCGCCCGGCAGCTGGGCTGGCCAAGCTGCTGTGGCGCAGGTCGCCGTATCCGGGCGCGCAGAAAAAGTCTTCGACCGATGGCGTCGTCATCGAAGAACGCCCGCGGCCCAACCCGCTGCAGCCCGCACCATATTTCGCCATCGACGCAGGCCCGGTACGGTTCATAGGGATCGACACCGGGATCACCGGTGAGGTCGACGAACATCAATACGACTGGCTCAAACGGGTTTCCCTGGACGCGCCGCACCGTCCCAAGATCTTGCTCACCGGCAAACCGATCTACGTCGACGGTGAGCATCATCCGGGACGTGTCAGCGGGACGACGGAGACGATCGACGACGTGGTGACCGACCCCCGGACGAATTACGTGCTGGCGATAGGTGGCGACATCCACAATTACCAGCGTTATCCGGTTCCGGTGCCGGGCCCACGCACGATCCAGTACGTCGTCAGTGGCGGGGGCGGTGCCTATATGCACGCCACGCACCGTATCCCGCTGGTAGACGTCAATGGGGTCGACGAATCGACATTCCGCTGCTACCCGTTGCGACGTGACTCATTGGCGCGGTTCTCGCAGGTCATCGACAAGAAGCTGTTCGGCGGTAGCGGAACGGTCGCCATCGACGCACCGGCAGCGGGGAGATACTACGAACAACGAGGCGTCACCACCGCCCGGTCCAAACGCCCCGTCGCGGACCGGCTTGCCCCGACCGAGCGGATCAAGGCCGCACTAGTACAGCGTGTCCCGGCTGGCCGGGTCTTCCACCGGGTCGGCTCCGAGGTGTTCGACTTCGACGAACCACCGTTTTTCAAGCAGTTCTTACGCATCGACGCCAACCAGAGCGAGATCACAGTGACTTGTTTCGGCGTAACCGGGTGCGCGGACAGCGAGCACGCACCACCCATCGAGGATCAGGTCACGATCTCGCTGAAGCAGCCTGGTGCCGAATTCGCGGGCGCGCCGTGAACTCGGCACCAGCATCAGCGCTTCACGCCGCCAGGACGAGGGACGGTTGTTGACCGGTAGCCTGCAGGCTCGTGGTGACCAGAGAAGTAGTGATCTTGATGCTCGCTGCGGTAACGCTGGCCGGGTGTGGGAGTGCGCAGCAGCCGGTTCCGCACCGCACAGACCTGGCACGGTCGACCGATCCAGTGCTCGCTCAGGCGCTGGCCGGCAAGCAGCCGCAGGCCGAAGCGGAACCGCGGGCGCTGGCCCAGCAGATCACCGTTGCCGAGACCGCCGTGCGAGACCAGGCCACGTCGCCCGAGTTGGTTGCCGCAGCCGGTCGGACTGCGCAGGTCGCCTACGATGCTTTCGCCGACCGGCCGGATTGGGACGCCGCCGTGCTGGCCGAGACCCCAGCAGCGTTGCAGGACACGGTCCGAAACAACGTCGCGGCCCGGCGAGAATTGCGCGCGATGAGTGCCCGAACGCCCACCACTGTGCCGGCCTGGCGGATCGTCGAGCCGCTTGCCGTGTCGCAGCTACGGGGCTACTACGACGAGGCGCAGCAGCGTTTCGGCGTGCCGTGGACGGTGCTCGCCGCGGTGCATCTGGTCGAGACCAGGATGGGACGGATCGTCGGGCTGTCCTCTGCTGGCGCGCAGGGCCCGATGCAGTTCCTGCCGGCCACGTGGGCCCGCTATGGCCTCGGCGGCGACGTGTGGAACGCCCGCGACGCGATCCTCGGCGCAGCCAATTACCTGGCCGCCAACGGCGCCGCCGAGGGCACCGACGCCCGCCTCGACAACGCCCTGTTCCGCTATAACAACGACAGTCGTTACGTCCGTGCAGTGCGGCGCTACGCCGCCCAGATGCAGGCTCACGAACGCGCCTACCTGGGCTACCACGCCTGGCAGGTGTATTACCGCACCCACCTCGGCGAGATACTGCTGCCGACTGGATACGAGTCCCCTCGAAGCATGCCCGTGGAGGAGTGGCTGGCTACCCGGCCACGATGATAGGAAGCGTCCCCAACAACGCGAGAAACCCGCGCCCAGACTGGCCGGGGCCGAGTAGCCGCCTGTAGTCCGCGGACGGGCTCACGGTTCACCAGTAGCGATCGTTTCGAGGTGAGCGATGCGCCGGTGGACCTCCTGAAGCTGGCGTTCGAGGCTGACGATGCGGATGGCGGCAACCAGCGGCATGTTGCCGTCCAGCAGTTCGCGAACCCGCCGGGCCAGGGCGAGCTCGGTGCGCGAGTAGCGGCGCTGCCCGCCGGCCGATCGGTTCGGGCTGAGCAACCC
>JALZCN010000520.1 GCA_030863045.1 Actinomycetota bacterium
GTGCCACGCTCCTGGCGCGGCTGCAGGTGCTGCACGGCTGGCGATCGACGGCGTGTTCGGCCTGGCGTCGGCTGACGGCCTGGAGGCGGCCTGATCATGGAAACTAGAGACGGCGAGCCAGCACCAAGATCTTTGATCTAGCTGTTGAGGAGGGCGCGGGCCATCACGAGGCGTTGGATCTGGTTGGTGCCCTCGTAGATCTGGGTGATCTTCGCGTCACGCATCATCCGCTCGACCGGGAAGTCCCGGGTATAGCCATAACCACCGAAAAGCTGCACCGCGTCCGTTGTCACCTCCATCGCCACGTCGGAGGCAAAGCACTTCGATGCCGAGGAGATGAACCCGACATTGCCCGTACCGCCTTCGGCGCGCGCCGCGGCGAGATAGACCAGCTGGCGGGCGGCCTCGGTCTTCATCGCCATGTCGGCCAGCATGAACTGGACTCCCTGAAAGTCGGCGATCGGCTTGCCGAATTGCCGACGCTGCTTGACGTAGGCGACCGAGGCGTCCACCGCGCCCTGCGCGATGCCTACCGCCTGTGCCCCGATGGTCGGACGGGTGTGGTCGAGGGTCCGCAGAGCTGTCTTGAACCCGGTGCCGGGCTCGCCGATGATCCGATCGGTCGGGATGGTGCAGTCTTGGAAGTAGATCTCCCGGGTCGGGCTGCCCCTGATCCCCAGCTTGCGCTCCTTGGACCCGACCGAGAATCCCGGATCCTCCTTGTGGACGATAAAGGCGCTGATCCCGTGGGCGCCCTCGCCCGGGTCCGTGACCGCCATCACCGTGTACCAGGAGGACTCACCCGCGTTGGTGATCCAGCATTTAGTGCCGTTGAGAACCCAATGATCCCCATCGCGGCGGGCCCGGGTGCGCATCGCTGCGGCGTCACTACCCGCCTCCCGCTCGGACAGCGCGTAGGACGCCATCGCTCCAGCGGCCATCGACGGCAAAACCTGCTTGCACAGCTGCTCCGAGCCGGCCAGCAGCAGACCCATGGTGCCCAGCTTGTTCACCGCCGGGATCAGCGAGGACGACGCGCATACCCGCGCCACCTCCTCGATCACGATGCAGGTCGCGACCGAGTCCGCGCCCTGACCACCGTAGGCCTCAGGGACATGCACCGCGTGGAAGTCCGCGCGCACCAGGGCAGCCAGGGCCTCGTGCGGAAACCGCTCCTGCTCATCGACCTCCGCGGCGTAGGGGGCGATCTCCTTCTCCGACAGCGCCCGCACCGCCGCCCGCAGCGCCTCGTGCTCCGAGTTCACGCTCGCCCTCCTCAACCGCCTTCTGGATGCAGACTGCCCCAATTGGGCGCCGGTTCACAGCGGTCTGCGTCCAGAACGCGGCTAAGGTCACTCCAGCTCGGCGCGCAGCGCGGCGTCGGAGTCGAGAACGCGCTGGGCCAGCTGTTGCTGGAAGTCTGCGATCCGCTGCGCAAGGGCCGGGTCGCTGGCGGCCAGAATGCGGATCGCGAGCAGCCCGGCGTTGCGCGCTCCCCCGACTGACACCGTCGCGACGGGTATCCCAGCGGGCATCTGCACGATCGACAACAGCGAGTCCAGCCCGTCCAGGTGTGCCAGCGGCACCGGCACTCCGACCACCGGCAGCACCGTCGCCGATGCCACCATCCCGGGCAGGTGCGCCGCCCCACCCGCCCCAGCAATGATCACCTTCAACCCCCGCCTCGCGGCGTTGTGGGCATAATCGAGCATCCGGTCGGGGGTGCGGTGCGCGGAGACCACCGACACTTCGTGGGAAACATCGAATTCATCGAGGGCCTGTGCCGCGGCGCGCATCACCGACCAGTCCGAGTCACTACCCATGATCACACCGACCAGGCTCACGCCGTCTCCCGTCCCTGCCCGTGCACCGGGTGCCCCTCCGGCCAGGTTCCAGTGGCCAGGAAGATCGCCGACGCTACTGCCACCCCGCGCACCGGGGCCGGCTGTGCCCCGAGCACCGTCACGTGCCCGATCTTGCGCCCGGGCCGCTCCTGCTTGGCATAGAGGTGAACCTTCGCCTGCGGGTAGCGGGCCATCAGGTGGTGAAGTCGCTCATCCAAGCCGAACACGGGCGGGGTTCCAGAGGCCAGTACGTTGGCCATCGCGCAGGCCGGGGCACGCGGTGCGGTGGACCCCAACGGATAGTCCAGCACCGCCCGCAGGTGCTGCTCGAACTGGGACGTCGCGGCGCCCTCGATAGTCCAGTGCCCGCTGTTGTGCGGACGCATAGCCAACTCATTCACCAGTAACTGACCACCGGGCATCTCGAACAGTTCAACGGCCAGCACGCCGACCACCCCCAGCTCCGCCGCCACCCTTAGCGCCAGCTGCTGAGCCACCTGCGCGAGCTCACTGTCCAGGCCTGGTGCCGGACCAAGCACCTCGACACAGATCCCGTCCCGCTGCACCGTCTGCACCACCGGCCACACCGCGCCCTGCCCGAACGGTGAGCGGGCCACCAGCACGGCCAGTTCCCGCTGCATCGCCACCCGCTGTTCGACCAGCAACGGGACGCCCGCGCCGAGCAGCTCGGCAACCAACCGGCGTGCGTCGGTGACCGTGTTGAGCATCCACACACCTCGCCCGTCGTAGCCACCGCGGGCCGCCTTGAGCACGCAGGGCCAGCCGTGCTCGCCACCGAACGACACTGCGTCCTGCGGCCGGATCACCTCCCGAAACGGCGGAACTGGCGCCCCCAGGTCGCCCAGCCTCCGGCGCATCAGCAGTTTGTCCTGGGCATACCGCAGCGCATCCGGGCCCGGGTAGACCCGTGCCCCCTCGGCCACCAACACCCGCAGGTGTTCCATCGGGACGTGCTCGTGGTCGAAAGTGACCGCGTCGCAGCCCACCGCTAACCGGCGCAGCGCGGCCAGATCGTCGTGCCGGCCGAGCACGACGTCTGAGGCCACCAGTGCGGCAGCGTCACCCGGCCCGGTGGCCAGCACTCGCAGGGACTGGCCCAGCGCTACGGCAGCCTGATGAGTCATCCGGGCCAGCTGCCCCGCGCCCACCATGCCGACGACGGGCAACCCGGTACGAGAATCCACAAGCTACTGATCTTAACTGGGCTCTCGACGTTGCTGTCGAGCTCGCGAGCCGGCGAAGCACCCCGCCCATCGGGCGGTGGGCGTGAGACTCGGGCGCTGCACCGCTCCACCGCGGAAGCCCTCAAGCGTGAGAAGTACCTGTACCTCGCCGCTGCGGGCCCTACAGCACCGGTCCAGGTCGAGAGCCGTTCGGCACCGCCGACCATTAGCTACTCGATGGTCGCGGTGTTGACACCGTCGGTTGGCCCGGAGTGAGGTGGCTGGACCGGGCACGGGAAGCTCGTGCCTACGGTTCGTACACTGCCGCGGTGTCCATGGTCGACGCCGTGCTCGTTCGGATCCCGCAGCCCTATCGCGACATCGCGTTTCGCCACCGGGAGCTGGTGAAGTTCGCCCTGGTCGGCGGGATCGCCTACATCGTGGACATCACGCTGTTCACGCTGCTCAAGACGACGGTGCTAGAGCCCAAGCCGGTCACCGCCAAGATCGTTGCGGTACTAGTTGCGACCATCGTGTCCTACGTCCTCAACCGGGAGTGGTCCTTCCGCACCAGAGGCGGCCGGGAACGGCACCACGAGGCCGCGCTGTTCTTCCTGATCTGCGGCATCGGATTAGTGATCAACGCTACCCCGCTGTGGATCTCACGGTACGTGCTGGACTTGCAGGTTCCGGAGGTCAGCCTGCTCGTCCAGGAGGCCGCCGACTTCGCCAGCGCCAACGTGGTCGGCACGCTGCTTGCGATGATCTTCCGGTGGTGGGCCTTCCGGCGGTACGTCTTCCCCGACCAGAACGTGCGCCACCAGGCCCCGGTTGCCTGATCGCCGGCTCGGCTGGCTGCTACGCGTCATTTAACGCACCACGCTGGTCCCCGGGTGGGGGGCCCCGGCCAGCTCCTCGCTCCGCGGTACTCGCAGGTAAACGGCGAACCTGGCCGGCCGGGCCGAGCTGAGCTCAAGGCGTCCACCGTCCGCCTCGACCAGCGCCCGGGCAAGCGCCAAACCGACACCAGTCGAGGAGGCCCCCGAGATGCCCCGATCGAAGACGTGCGCGGCCAGCTCCTCGGGTACGCCTGTGCCGCCGTCGGTCACCTCCACCACGACCATCCGATCCGGTTTCACACCGGTCCACCGCGCCGAT
>JALZCN010000530.1 GCA_030863045.1 Actinomycetota bacterium
GTCGAAAGCTGCGGGCGTGGGCTCGGCAGCAGGGTGAATCGATCTCATGTCGCCGGTAACGCCGTCGATCTGCTGCCCTCGGGGCCGCGGACAGGATGAGGCCGATCAACTCCGGCCGGGATCACGGCGGGGCGCAGCTGTCTGAACAGGCATCCAGTTGACGCTGGCGGCCTTAGCGTTGCGGCCCAGCACCGCCTGCGCCGCTGAGGTGACCCCCCACCGCGGCGAGGCTCACCGCATTGAGCCCAACCCCACCCGCACCTGCTCCACCGGCACCGGCCTGGCCGCCGTCGCCGCCCGCTCCGGCACTGAACACGGACAGGACAGTACGTGCAGGGAGCAGCTCGACGTGCTGGCCGTCGATCTCGGTGAAGCTCAATGCGTCAGACATCCGAATCCTCCTCGCCATGGCCCTACGGGCCGGGAACGGGACGCCTCATCGACTGCATTGCCAATTCGGCTTGCTCTCACCATGGCGAGGAACAGGTCGGGTGAAAACATGCAGGCGCCCCTAAAAATAAGGCGACCACTACCTAACTGCGAAGCGAGCAAACCGATACGGAGAATTACTGGATCCGAGTACCTACGGTGAGTTTTCCACGCACTATTTACGAGTAGCCTGTGGATTGCTACGTAGAGTCTCCGGTGCCGGCCACCTATTTACAGTCGGCGCCGCGAACACCGCGGACGCGAGCACGCTGCGGGCTGGTCTGCGGTGCCCGCCACTGACTGCGTAAGGTTCGGCCATGCCGCACGTGCGAATCGGCACCCGCGCCAGCCCGATGGCCCTGCACCAGGCCGAGCAGGTCGCCGCAGCCTTGGAGGCAGTGGACTCCACGGTCACCACGGAGCTGATCAAGGTCACCACCAGTGGTGACCAATGGATGGGAGACCTTGCGAAGCTTGGCGGCAAGGGTGCGTTCGTTCGCGAGATCGATCGCGGTCTGCTCGACGGCTCAGTCGATCTTGCCGTGCACTGCCTCAAAGACATCCCTGGCGACGTCCCCACACCCGAAGGAATGGCCTTCGCCGCTTACCTGCCGCGGGAGGACATCCGCGACGCCGTCATCTCGCGCACCGGTGAGATGCTGGCCGAATTGCCTGCCGGCGCCGTCATCGGTACCAGCTCGGTGCGCCGTACCGCTCAACTCCGCCTGCACTACCCGCACGTGGAGATCAGGCCGTTGCGGGGCAACGTCAACACTCGCCTGATGCGTCTGGACGAGGGCCACTTCGACGCGATCGTGGCTGCGGTGGCCGGTATGCACCGGGTCAGCCAGGCCGACCGGATCACCGAGATCCTGCCGCTGGAGACGATGTGTCCAGCGATCGGCGCTGGCATCATCGCCTTGCAGTGCCGCGCCACCGATACCAGCGTCCGGACGCTGAGCGCTCGGCTCGACGACGCCGAGGCCAACCGGCACGCCACGGCCGAGCGTGCGATGCTGCACGCCCTGCAAGGCCACTGCAATTCGCCCATCGCGGGCTACGCCAGCACCGAGCCCAACGGCAGGCTTTCGTTGCGGGCCAAGGTTTTCAGCCTTGACGGCAACCAATGGCTCGATTCCCACCACTGGGGCGTTCCTGATGAGCCTGCGGCCTTGGGCTTCTTCGTCGGCGCCGACTTGCTCCGTCAAGGTGCTCGATCGATCATTGACGCCATCGAACACTAGAAGTAGCGAGGGACGTGTGGCACTCCAGCCCGCAACGGTTCCTGACCCACCGGCACGAGCCGGCTCCCGGTCTTGGCTAAGAGCAAGATGTTTACGACCTGCCCGCCAGCACCTGAATGATCTCGTCGAGGATCGTGGGATCGTCGATGGTTGGCGGGACGGTGTACTCCTGGCCGTCGGCGATGCGACGCATCGTGGCCCGAAGGATCTTGCCCGAACGGGTCTTCGGGAGCCGCGTGACCACCTTGACTTGCTTGAAGACCGCCACCGGGCCGATCTGGTCGCGGACCATCTGCACGAGCTCGGCTTGGAACTGGCTGTGCTCGCGGTCGGCGCCAGCCTTGAGCACCACAAAGCCGAGCGGTACCTGGCCTTTCAGCTGATCCCGAACGCCGATGACGGCGCACTCGGCGACATCCGGATGGGAGGCGATGACCTCCTCGATCGCGCCGGTGGACAGGCGGTGGCCCGACACGTTGATGACATCGTCAGTGCGGCCCATGATGTACAGGTAGCCGTCGGCGTCGACGTGCCCGCCGTCGCCGGTGAGGTAGTAGCCGTCGTGTGTGGATAGGTAGGTCTCGACGTAGCGGTCGTCGGCTTGCCACAGCGTTGGCAATGCGCCGGGCGGCAGCGGCAGCCTGACCGTCACCGCACCGTCGCGGTTCACTGGTAGTTGCGCGCCGTCGGCGTCGAGGATCCGCACGTCCCAACCAGGCACCGCCTTGGTCGGCGACCCAGCTTTGATCGGCAGTGGCTCGATGCCCATGCAGTTTGCGGCGATTGCCCAGCCGGTCTCGGTCTGCCACCAATGATCGATGATCGGGATGTTCAGCAGGTCCGAGGCCCAGTGATAGGTGTCGGGGTCCAGGCGTTCACCGGCGAGGAACAGATAGCGCAACGTCGACAGGTCATACCGTGAGCGGTACTCCCCGTGTGGGTCTTCCTTCTTGATTGCCCGCACCGCCGTCGGCGCGGTGAAAAGCGTCTTGACGCCGTGCTCGGAGATCACTCGCCAGAACGCCCCCGGGTCGGGGGTGCCAACCGGCTTGCCCTCGTACAGCACCGTGGTGGCCCCGATCAGCAGCGGGGCGTAGACGATGTAGGAGTGGCCGACGACCCAGCCGATGTCCGAGGCGGCCCAGTACACCTCGCCGGGGCCGGTGTCGTAAATGTTCGTCATCGACCAGCGCAACGCCACGGCATGGCCGCCGTTGTCCCGCACGACGCCCTTGGGCTGAGCGGTCGTTCCCGACGTGTACAAGATGTACAACGGGTCGGTGGCCGCGACCGGCACACAACCCGCGGGTTCGGCATCCGCGACCGCGTCGTCCCAGTCGACGTCCCGGCCGGTGACCAGCTCAGCCTTTGCTTGCAGCCGTTGCGCGACGATACAGACCTGCGGTTGGTGGCTGGACAGCTCGAGCGCGCGGTTGACCAGCGGGGCAAACTCGACGACACGGCCGGCCTCGACCCCACAGGAACCGAACACGATCGCCTTCGGCTTCGCGTGATCGATGCGGCTGGCGAGTTCCTTGGCCGCGAACCCACCGAAAACGACCGAGTGGATCGCGCCAATCCGCGCGCAGGCCAGCATCGCGATCACCGCCTGGGGCACCATCGGCATGGAGATCACAACCCGGTCACCCTTGCCAACCCCACGGGCGGCCAACGCTCCGGCGAATCGGGCGACCTCTGCGCGCAGCTCCTTATACGTCCAGCGCTGGACGGTGGACGTGACCGGCGAGTCGTAAACAAGCGCGACCTGGTCGCCGCGTCCGCCTTCCACATGCCGATCGACAGCGTTGTGACAGGTGTTCAGCACGCCGCCGACAAACCACCGGTAAAACGGCGCGCCCGAGTCGTCCAGAACCCGCTCGGCGGGCCTGATCCAATCGATGTCCTGCGCCGCTTCCTCCCAGAAACCGGCTGGATCCTCCAAGCTACGGCGATAAACGGCCTCGAAGGCTCCCATGGCGTCTCCTCCCATGTCCACCTGGTGGCCACGGTCCGGGCCGTAAGAGGAGTGCAAGTGAGCGCGCATCCATTACACCCGAGTTTCGAGCCGAGGTTATGGTTGCGCCGATGAGGTGGCCCGATCTGGTCGCCCGTGCGCAGGGCCTCGCTCAGTGCGACGGCCGGCGGATCCTGGGCATCACCGGCGCGCCCGGGGCTGGCAAGTCGACGGTGGCGCGGCGGCTGGTCAAGGCACTTGCTGGCGCTGCCGTGCTGGTCGAGATGGACGGCTACCACTTGGCGCAAGTGGAGCTGGAGCGATTGGGCCGCGTTGAGCGTAAGGGCGCTCCAGACACCTTCGACGCGGCCGGCTACGTCGCACTGCTGCGCCGGCTGCGCACACCCGACGCCGCTACTGTGTACGCGCCAGAGTTCCGGCGCGCCATCGAGGAACCAGTCGCGGGCGCGGTGCCCGTGCCGCCAGGTGTCCCGTTGGTCATCACCGAGGGCAACTACCTGCTCCTGGAC
>JALZCN010000539.1 GCA_030863045.1 Actinomycetota bacterium
GGTTCGCGCATCGATTACCTGCACAGAGATGACCTTCGCCGGGGACAGCGCATTGCCCACGAACGTCGCCGGGTCCTCTGAGTAGTCGATGATGTCGATTTTCTCGCCACCCAGCTCACTCATCACATTGCGGACCCGCTGGCCCATCGGACCGATGCAGGCGCCTTTGCCGTTGAGTCCCGGCACGGTCGACCGCACGGCGATCTTCGAGCGATGTCCGGCCTCCCGGGCCACCGCGGGGATTTCCACGGTACCGTCGGCGATCTCCGGTACCTCGAGAGCGAACAGCCGGCGGACCAGGTTGGGGTGCGTGCGCGACAAGGTGATCTGCGGACCGCGCAGTCCGCGAGATACCCCCACCACATAACACTTGATCCGTTCACCGTGCCGGTAAGTCTCTCTCGGCACCTGCTCCACCGGCGGGATCACGCCCTCGGTCTCCCCAACCTTGACCACCACCACGCCGCGGGCGTTGGCCCTGGCGTCCCGTTGCACGACTCCAGCGACGATCTCGCCCTCCTTGGCCGAGAACTCACCGAAGGTGCGTTCGTGTTCGGCATCGCGTAACCGCTGCAGGATGACCTGCCGGGCCGTGGTGGCCGCGATCCGGCCGAACCCCTCGGGCGTGTCGTCCCATTCGTGACGCACCTTGCCGTCGTCGTCGAGTTCCTGCGCCAGCACCCGGACCAGACCGGTCTTGCGATCGACGTCGATGCGCACGTGCGGTTGGTGGCCGTCGGTGTGTTTGTAGGCGGTGAGCAGGGCCGTCTCGATGGCTTCGAGCACCGTCTCGAAGGAAATGTCCTTATCGCGTTCAATGGCGCGCAGCGCGGCGATGTCGACGTTCACCGTTCCTCCAAATCCTGCCGTCTCGCGCCATCGAGCGCGGCGAGCTCGGCGGCCGGCGGCCGGCGAAATTCCACTTCCACCACCGCGCGGCGTACATCGCCGTAGGGCACCCGGCGAAGAACTCCCGACACCAGTAGCGTGACACCCTCGTTGTCGCAGTCCCCGATCCGGCCCACCAGTTCCCCGCCGGCTACCAGAGCGGCCCGGACCAGCCGCAGCCGGTTTCGTCGCCAGTGCCGAGGCGCGGTCAGCGGCCGGTCCACTCCACGCGACGTGACCTCAAGGGTGTATGGCCCGACAAGCAGCTCATCGCGCCGGT
This sequence comes from Actinomycetota bacterium, assembly GCA_030863045.1. Taxonomy (GTDB): domain Bacteria; phylum Actinomycetota; class Actinomycetes; order Mycobacteriales; family Pseudonocardiaceae. The sequence goes on from JALZCN010000539.1 coordinate 1,169, forward strand.
CCAGCGCCAGCGACACCGCGCGGCTCACCGTGGCGATGTCGTCCAGCCCGACACCTGCGTCCGAATCGATAATTACTCGGATCAGCCGACGCTGACCTACGCGAACCTCCTCCAGGCTCTCAATCTCGAACCCGGTGTCGGCTACCGCTTCGCGCACCACTGACTCGACTATTGAGTCAGGGTTTGCCGGCTGCGCGGTCACCGTGGCCTCCTGACTGAAAGTGACTGTCTCTGTTGAGTGGGCAATCTATGTATTGACGCGGCGATGCAGCGACGACCGACCGCGGCGCGCCCCGGTCGGGATTACCTAGGGTATCGCGTCGCGGCACCAATTTGCGCTGAGTGGATCACGGTACTGGGCCAGCAGCAATCTGTGAGCCTGGCAAGATTGCCGACCGTGTCCGGACCCCAGCCCAGCCGTCGCCGCGTGCTGGCCCTCGGGGCTGCGACGGTCACGCTGCTCGTGGCCGGCCCGGCCACGCTGTCCGGGTGCATCGGGTCAGTACGACCGCCCGAAGAGCCCGACCCGCTGGAGTCACCGGCCCGGCGCGCTGAGGCTGACTCAGCCCTCGCGCAGGCGGTGGCCCAAGCTCACCCCACGTTGACCGCGGCGGCCAGCGCACTCGCCGCAGACCGGATGGCGCATGGCACGACGCTGCATGCCGAGCTGCGCAGGGTCCGGCCTGAGCCGGCTGCCAGCACGACCGCCACGGCGGCTACGCCGACACCAGTCGTACCCCCACTGGCCCATCCTGACCCAGCCGACGCTCGGGCGGCGCTGACCCAAGCGCTGCGGGCCGCCCAGTATGAGGCAGCCGGACTGGTCCTGACCCTGCCTGGGTACCGGGCGGCGCTGCTGGCGTCGGTCGCGGCCTGCTGCGCAACCCACGTAGCGCTGCTCTCATGATCAAGCCCGCCGCCGGTTCGCACTCCGATATGAAGACATATCCGAGCAATCAGAAGAGCCCTACTGAACCCGATCGTCC
>JALZCN010000550.1 GCA_030863045.1 Actinomycetota bacterium
CCCCCGCTCCGAGTGGGTACCCGTGAGCGACCGCCTGCCCGATGTAGCGCTTGCCGTAGGCGACGGCATCGGGCACCGGGACACCGCGGGCCAGCGCCGAGGTGATCGCCGCGGCCAGGGTATCGCCGCTACCGTGGGTATGTCGGGTGGCGAGCCGGGCACTGGCAAACCCGGTGAACTCGCTGCCGTCATACAGCAGATCCAGGCATTCCGGGTCTTCGTGCAGATGCCCGCCCTTGATCAGCACCCACCGCGGCCCCAAGGCGTGCAGCTGTTTGGCCGCGGTGTACTGCTCTGCCCGACAACCGACGTCGATGCCGGTCAGCAGTCGTACCTCGTCCAAGTTCGGGGTGACCAGGGTGGCCCGGGGAAGCAGCTCCAAGCGCAGCGCGGCCAGCGCATCGTCGGCCAGCAGCGGGTCGCCGTGCATCGAAGCGGCCACCGGGTCGACCACCAACGGCACTGAAGCACCGATGCCGATCTCGTCACACACTCCGGCCACCGCGGAGATTATCTCTGCTGAGGCCAGCATGCCGGTCTTCGCGGCGGCGATCCCGATATCAGTGGCGACCGCCCGGACCTGGTCGCCCACAATGGACGGCGGTATCGCCACGAAACCCGTGACGCCCATCGAGTTCTGCACCGTCACCGCCGTGACCGCGACACAGCCGTGCACGCCACAGGCGGTGAAGGTACGCAGATCGGCCTGCAGGCCCGCCCCCCCACCGGAATCCGACCCCGCGATGGTCAGCGCGATGGGAGGCGTAACGGTCACGACCCGGTCACTGGCAGGTATACCCGCCCGCCGGCTGCGGTGAACTCGTCGGACTTCTCCTTCATGCCTGCTTCGATAGCCTGCACAGTGGACAACCCGTGCTCCTCGGCGTAGGCCCGAACGTCGGCGGAGATGCGCATGGAGCAGAACTTGGGTCCGCACATCGAGCAGAAGTGCGCGGTCTTGGCGGGGTCCGCGGGCAGCGTCTCGTCGTGGTAGGACCGTGCCGTGTCCGGGTCCAGGGCCAGCGCGAACTGGTCATGCCACCGGAACTCGAACCGGGCGGTTGACAGCGCGTCGTCCCAAGCCTGGGCGCCCGGATGGCCTTTAGCCAGGTCTGCACTGTGCGCGGCGATCTTGTAGGTGATCACGCCGGTCTTGACGTCATTCCGATCGGGCAGGCCGAGATGTTCCTTGGGCGTGACGTAGCACAGCATCGCGGTGCCCGCCTGGGCGATCATCGCCGCGCCGATCGCCGAGGTGATGTGGTCATAAGCCGGCGCGATGTCTGTCGCCAGTGGGCCCAGGGTGTAGAACGGTGCCTCGTCACACCATTCTTCCTCCAGGCGCACGTTCTCGACGATCTTGTGCATCGGCACGTGCCCGGGGCCCTCGATCATCACCTGCACGCCGTGCCGCCGCGCGATCTGGGTCAGCTCCCCCAGCGTCCGCAGCTCCGCCAACTGCGCCTCGTCGTTGGCGTCGGCGATGGAACCGGGGCGCAGGCCGTCACCGAGTGAGAACGTGACGTCGTAGCGGCGCAGGATCTTGCACAGTTCTTCGAAGTTCTCGTAGAGGAACGACTCGCGGTGGTGCGCCAGGCACCACGCCGCCATGATCGATCCGCCTCGGGAGACGATGCCGGTAACCCGGCGAACTGTCAGCGGGATGTAGCGCAGCAGCACACCGGCGTGCACGGTCATGTAGTCCACACCCTGCTCGCACTGTTCGATCACGGTGTCGCGATAGATCTCCCAGTTCAGCGCTGCCGGATCCCCTTTGACCTTTTCCATCGCTTGGTAGATCGGCACGGTGCCGACCGGGACGGGGCAGTTGCGCAGCAGCCACTCACGGGTCTCGTGGATTCGCTTACCGGTCGACAGGTCCATGATCGTGTCAGCGCCCCAGCGGGTGGCCCACACCATCTTGTCCACCTCCTCCTCGACGGAGGAGGTGACGGCCGAGTTGCCGATGTTGGCGTTGATCTTGACCAGGAACTTCTTCCCGATGATCATCGGCTCGGACTCGGGGTGCCGGTGGTTGGCCGGGATCACCGCACGGCCGCGAGCCACCTCGTCGAGTACCAGCGAGACGTCAAGACCCTCGCGAGCCGCGATGAACTCCATCTCGCGGGTGATCATGCCGGCCCTGGCCCACGCCAGCTGGGTGGCTGCACCATCCACCGGTTCGCGGGCGGCAATCCATGGCGCCCGCAGCTTGGGAAGTCCGCTGTGGACGTCGATGGTCACCTTGGATTCGGTGTAGGGACCGGAGGTGTCATAGAGGTCGAAGTGCTCACCGTTGGTCAGTTCCACCCGGCGGGCCGGCACTCTCAGCCCTTCAGCCAGCTCGCGATAGACCTTCCGCGACCCGCTGATCGGACCGGTAGTCACCGCCGGCTCGATGGTGTCGTCTCGCAGCCGGTTGTACAACACGGTGATGGATCGCCCTCCCTACGCCGGCATTACCCGGACAGGTTCTGCGGTCGACAGCCCCGGGCCAGTGCCCAGCTGCCCTCTCAGCCCGTTCGGTGCGAGCTCCCGCGTGTTCAGTTGACCTGCTCGACCGTAGCGCCCATGCGAGCGAACGTGCAAAAGGTCGGATGAGGATTGACCGCTGCACCATTAGTATTCGGTAAGTCGCGCACGTGACAATCGCGCCGGGGGTCCATGCATTTTGCGACGGTCGGGCACGTTAGTACCTCCTGATGACAGTGCCGAAAAAGACCGGGCGTGCGTAGATCGGATCGTAGCGTGACCGCCCGCTACCTGAGCTCGCCGCTGGTTTATCCGCTGTAGTCGACGTCGGTGATGGTGACGCTAATCGTGGCGATGAGGCCGGTGTAGGAACGGACCTGCTCAGCGACCTCGTCCTGGACCTGTTCGGCAACGTCGCGGCAATTGCGTCCCCACTGGGTCACCAGGCTGATGTTGATGTCGGCGCGGCCCTCCTCGACCGTGGCGGTGACGCCGTCAGTGGATATCCGGGGTTCCCCGTCCCGAGGGCAGAACAGCCGGGTGGTGACACTGACCAAGCTCTGGGCCAGGTTGGGACGCAGTCGGAGGACTCCGGGTACCTTGCCCGCGTAGTAGGCGGCCACCCGGGCCACCACGGTATCGCTGACGCGTAGCTGCGGGTGGGCCGGCCCGCCGCCTGGTGGGGTAGCCGGAGAGGGCATCGCGGATCCCGTCAGCTCACTGGAGTCGGCCGGCATCAATGGGTGCGCCGGGCCGGGTCGTCGAAGACGTCCACCACATCGACATCGACAGCCGCCACGGGCAGGCCAAGAAGGTCCTCGGCGGCCGCGATGATCATCTGTCGGACTCGAGGGATGGCGCTGAGCAGGTCGGTGCCAAACCGAGCGGTGACGCTGACGCGTATTCGGACGTCGATGTCGGATGTCTCGGGGATACGGATCTGGCAGCTGCGAACGCGGAGCGCCGACATCTGGTCCGCGGCGTGGCGCAGCACCCCGGTGGCGGTGATGCGGTCGATGCGGGCGTGCCCGTGCCGGGTATGCAGCGGCAGATAGTCGGCGGGCCGCAGTTCGGCGAGCACAGCGTCCATCACCCGTTCCACCACCGATGGGGGAGATCGGAGGTTGTCCTCGGCCAGCGCGGCGATGGCCGTAGCCAGCAGGCGCTGGTCCTCGGCGACCGCCTGGCAGTGCCGACAATCTCGCTCGTGAGTATCGAAGTGCCCAGCTGCTGCCCGGTCCCATACCTTGGCTGCGTCGCGGCCGCAGGCCAGAAGATCAGCGTCATGCTGCGGTTGGGTGCCGTTCACCGCCACGGTGTCATCACCTCCGCGAGTGCGCGCCTGGCTCGATACAACCGGCCGCGTACCGCGTCCGGACTGGTGCCGACGATGCTCGCGATGTCCTCGTAGCTCAATTCATGCAGTTCCCGCAGTATCCAACAGGTCCGTTGATCAGTCGGTAGATCCTGCAGGGCCCGTTGCAACGCGGTCGCGCGATTCCGGGCTTCGGCGGTGTGTTCAGGCGAGGCGCCGTCCGGGCAGGGTTGCTCACCCAGGTCGTCGACGGGTATGGCGCGCCGCCGACTACGCAACAGTACGAGACAGCGGTTGATGACGACCCGATACATCCACGACGAGAACGCGGCTTCCCCCCGGAACTCTGTCAACCGCCGCCAGGCAGCGACGAACGCGTCTTGCACGGCATCCTCGGCATCGCTGCGGTTACCCAGCAGCCGCACCGCCAACCGGTAGAACCGGTGCTGGTGGCGGCGCACCAGCGCCTCGAACGAGCGTGTGTCGCCCTCCTGCGCCCGCACCACCAAGGTCAGGTCATCAAGTTCTTCCGTCGTGATCACGATGGGGAGTCCTCGACGGCACCGGCATCGGTCATAGTCAGCCGCGCGGCGCCGCGAGCCACATCGGAGCGCCCCCTTCCCGACGGCTACGGCGCAAGGCACCCGATACGTTGCAATTGTGCCATGGGACCGCTACCTGCGCTGGTTGCCCACCCAGCCGCTACCGCCGGCTTATCGACTGTGATACAGATCACTCGATCGGGTCCGTGAGTTCTGCCCGGACTGGGCACCTAACCCATGAGGCTATTGCCGGATGGCTTTACCGGTCACGACCCTTCAACCGAATGAACCGACCCGACCCTGAAGCCCGAAGTCATACCTCAGAACTAAGTCATACCGCAGAACAAGGAGAGCATTGCCATGGCAGACACGAACCAAACCCAGTCGTCCGGTTCGTCCTCGACCGCGTCGGCCCGCACCGGCAGCGAGACGGCTCCCACCCGGCTGGCCGAGGACACCTCGCAGGGCAAGACCACCATCGCCTCCTCGGTGGTGCAAAAGGTCGCCGGAATGGCCGCTCGGGAGATCTCGGGCGTGTACGCACTGGGCGGCGGGTTGTCCCGCGCATTCGGCGAGATCCGGGAGCGGATCCCGGGCAGCTCCGGCGCCTCGCAGACCTCCGGGG
>JALZCN010000588.1 GCA_030863045.1 Actinomycetota bacterium
CTGTTGGGTGGCCTTCTGGGTGGGGGTGGGGGTCTCGGCGAGGATGAGGTACAGCGAGCGGCGGGCCTCGGTGAGGACTTGCTGAGCTGCCTGTACCTGCTGGGCGTCGCCTTGGGCGAGTTGGCGGACGGGGTAGCGCAGCTCTTCCAGGGCGTCTCGAAGCTTGCTGCTCCCAGCGCAGCGCGCGGTGAACTCGGCGAAAGGATCGGGCAACGTCTCGCCGCGGGCCTGCAGGTATGCCCGGCCAGCGTCGGTCAGGGTGGCTAGTTTGCGGCCACCCTCAGCGAGAGTGTCGAGGAGGCCTTCGTCTTCGAGTTGGCTCAAAGTGGGATAGATCGCGCCGGGGCTGGGTTCCCAGGCACCGGAGGTTCGCTCGGTGATGGCCTGCATGAGTTGGTAGCCGTGCATGGGTTGCTCGGCTAGCAACAACAGCACCGCAGTGCGTACATCCCCGCGTTGCGCTCGCCCGCGTCCTGCGCCGCGGCGATGGCTGCCGCGCTTTCTTGCACCGCCGACCGCGTCGGGCTGTGCGGGGAAGTGCGGATGGTGGCGTCGCTGGCCATGCTGGCGGCCGGCGGCTCGATGGTCGCGGTGACCAAGTGGGTGGTGATGATCGGTGTTCATGGCTTCTCCTAACCTGAATATCACCAGTTCAAATGACATGCTCACGATATATCGAGATAGTATCTTAGTCAACTCGCTTTCTCCGTGCCTGTGCGTCCGTCACCGGAATCCGTCGACGTCGGAACTCGTCCAGCAGGGACACACAGCGCTACGCCGGGCCGTAGAGAAGCCGTGATCAGTTTGCTGGGCCGTCGGCCGACATGCACCGCACGAGACAACACACGACTGCCTGAGGAGCTAACCCGGAGCATTTCCGGAGCATCGCCCGCACACCGGAGGGGGAACGCCCACCGCGCGGTCGTCCGGGTCCTCGTCGTCGCCCCAGTCGGCGAGGGCGTCGAGCATTCGGTCCGTTGTCCGTCCGCTGGATTGGAAATCCAGCGTCGAGCCGTCTTCGCCGAGGCTGTCGAGCTCTACGGCCCCAGTCGCGGCGTCTGTCGACCAGTGTCCACACCAGCTGACTCCACCGACCACGCTAGCCGCGCAGCGTCCTCGACAACCCAGGGCTGGGGCGGCCAGCGCGCCCCGCAGGGGACTCGGTCCGAACCCAGATTTGATCGTCTGTGCGACATCGGCACCGGTGATCTGGCGCTCGCGACCATCTTCCGCAGGGTATGGCTGACCACACCATCCATCGCCGCGTGGTCGCGCACCTTCCGCTACACCCGGCCAACGTTCGATGGGTCGCGCCAACCACAAGAGTGTCCGGGAACACCGCCGGGATTTCTGCTGCGATGGCCAGGCGACGGCGCTTGAGCATGGTCGCGGCCCAGCTCGGCAACGGGATGAGCCGCTAACCACGCTTGCCTGACCCGACCCCGGCTCTCGGTGTCGTTAACCGACGACGGTCGTCTCTTTGCTAGTTGAGGAAATCGCGCAGCGCCTGAGCGCGGGAGGGGTGGCGCAGCTTGGCCATCGTCTTGGACTCGATCTGCCGGATTCGCTCTCGGGTGACCTCATAGGCGTGGCCGATCTCATCCAGGGTGCGTGGCTGCCCGTCGGTGAGCCCGAATCGCAGCCGGACAATGCCCGCTTCCCGCTCAGACAGCGTGGCCAGCACCGATTGCAGCTGGTCCTGCAGGAGCGTAAATGACACCACGTCCTCCGCGGCCATGGCCTCGGAGTCCTCGATGAAGTCACCGAGCTGGGCGTCGCCTTCCTCGCCGATGGTCTGGTCCAGCGAGATGGGCTCCCGGGCGTACTGCTGGATTTCCAGCACCTTTTCCGGGGTGATGTCCATTTCCCTCGCCAACTCCTCCAGCATGGGTTCGCGACCCAGATCCTGGAGCAGCTCACGCCGCACCCGACCCAGCTTGTTGATCACCTCGACCATGTGCACCGGGATCCGGATGGCGCGGACCTGGTCGGCCATCGCCCTGCTGATCGCTTGGCGGATCCACCAGGTGGCGTAGGTGGAGAACTTGAAGCCCTTGGTGTAGTCGAACTTCTCCACCGCACGGATCAGGCCCAGGTTGCCCTCCTGAATCAGATCCAGCAACGCCATGCCACGGCCGGTGTAGCGCTTGGCCAGCGAGACGACCAGGCGAAGGTTGGCCTCCAGCAGATGAATCTTGGCCCGCTCACCGTCACGGACGATCCAGCGCAGGTCCCGGCGCAGCTGCGGGTGAAGCTTCTTGGTCAAGTCCTCCGCCTGGCGCAGCCGTTCAGCGGCATACAGTCCTGCCTCGATGCGCTGGGCCAGCTCGACCTCCTGCTCGGCATTGAGCAGGGCGACCTTGCTGATCTGCGTGAGGTACGCGCGGACCGAGTCGGCCGAGGCGGTGAGTTCGGCGTCCTTGCGGGCTTGGCGCAGCGCCTCGGACTCCTCCTCATCCCACACGACAACCCCAGACTGATCGACTGGCTCCAACCGCTCCGGGGGATTCTCGGCTCCCTCAACGGCTAACGGGCCGTCGTCTTTCAGCAGGTCCAGAGACGCTGGGGGCGGTTCGCGGCGGTCAAATTCCACAGCCTCGGCCGGCGCCTCCCGCCTTTTCCGGGGCTCCTTGGCCACTTGGTCCTCCGAGTACGCCGCGGTTCTCACCATCCTCACCTTCTCAACTCGGTTCCCCGGGGTACCGAAAACTCTGCTGGCAACCTCACCCAACACCAGATGCGGCGACCGGACTTCAACCTCCTCAAGGATCAGATGCCATCTGAGTAGCTCAGACTGTACGTGAGGTAGACGCTTTAGGCTCGCCGAATCATGCGTGCCGATGCGAGCCTGCTGACCCGGCAAGATTCCTTAGCCAAGAGCACCTCGGCTTAAGGATGGCCGACCTCACGCAGGTCGCGGGAAGTTGTCTCTGAACCGGTCCCTTGTTGTCGCCGACGAACAAGTGCGCAGATCAAATTCACCCTGTCCGCTAGCAACAGTTGCCCTCGTCGAAGGGGAACCGCAGCGATCGCATCACCGACTCGTCGCGCTCGGGCGTCGGACGCAGGCGCGCTGCAGCGTCAGAGTCATCAACCTGATGGAACAGATCCCGCGACGGCCGCGTGACTGGTCTAACCTCAGCGACGTCTGAAGCCGCCTGCTGCTCGTCTGCCGACTCAGCCGTGCGGAACAGCCGGTCACCATGGTCATGTCGTGTTACGTGATGAGCCAAGTCGCGCCTTTCCTCGGTCGTGGGTGCTGCGTGGGTTGTGACGATCGGGACATCGATCTCGTGTTCTGGCGCCATGCGCGGCGGCCAGAGCACTCACTCCGGTGCGTTGTACACCGCCTCGAACGCGATTGCCCGTAGCACCCCAGTCAGCTCCCGCATAGCGGCGATCGCCTGATACTTCTCGCCCACCGCGGGACGCTCCCCGGCCCGCTTGATGTCTGCCCACAACCCATCGACGTAGTCATAGAGCCGCTGGCGGGCGTCTAACTGGCTCACCCTATCGGCATCACTCATGCGGGCCAGGCGGGCCCGATCGAAGGGGCCAAAAGCATCGGCGAGCTCGTGCACGGTGAGTTGATGCTCCACGGCTGGCGTTCCTCTTTCGGGACGGTGACAATACGGCAATCTGGGATTCTCCCTCATCATCCCTACGACGTAGCTAACAGTCTGACCCGACGACGTCGGTCAGTCGGTGTGCTGGCACCGCCCGCGCGTGGTCGGATGCGGCACACAGTGGCCCAACCGGCCCCGACAGCTTCTACGGTCATCTTGCGTTCCAGCAGCCAGCGCCCAAATAGAGTCAAACAAAGCAAGCTATGGCGTAACCCTGGATTACCCGGGCAGCGGCAAAGCGGCTTCCGTCAGCGCCGACCGCAGCACAGGAAAGGGGCCCAGCCATCGGCTGAGCCCCCTGCGAGGAATGAAACTGTCTTGATTCCGATGTACGCCCAAATGTCGTGGCGACCACCTCCATCGCGACTGTTCCTGAACCTCCTGTGTTCCCTTGTGTACCTGCCCTTGCGCTACCTCGTTCAAGCGCTTCCTGGACTGTCCACTGTCGTTGTCGGCGCATTTTGTAACACCTGCGGCCAACGGTGTCAAGCCACGAACCACGGCCGTCTTCCCACCCTCCGCGGTCGTGGTGGCGACACAGATTCGGACGCGGTATGCCGCGCGGCCGTCGGTTGCGGGGGAACACGTCGATCGGTGTGACAGGCCGAACGGGATGACCTTGTCCAGGGCTAGGACAGCCACCGTGTGCATGGCAACACTTGTTGTATCGGCGTTCCAGCCAAGCTGATGGCCAGCCATGTCAGTCCGTCTGCACTATAGGTAGTGGCCCTGACGTTGGCGAGAATCTGTTGAATGCTGGCAATCCAGCCTGTTCCGGTGCTCGGGGATCGCGGTTAGCGTCGAGGCCACCGAACGAGGAGGCTGGTCCGACGATGCTGGCGCAGATCGTGTTGTTCGACGGGTTCGACCCGCTGGACGTCATCGCTCCGCATGAGGTGCTCACTGCCGGCGGCCTGGTCACCGGCGGGATGCTGGAAGGGGAACTGGTCTCCGCCGAGGGGGCCCGCCTGGTGCCCAGCGGGCTGGGTTCATTGGGTCTGCACGCGACGGGCGCGCTGGAATCGGCGCGTGCTGACCTGGTCGTCGTGCCGGGTGCGGCAGGACGTTTGCCGGATGGGAACGAGGCCGTCGACGACAGCATTCCGGTCATCCTCGGCCGCACCCTGGACACCGGTCTGCCCGCGTTGTTGAAGGACGCCCTTGACCGTCCCGGGGTGACCGTGGCCACCGTGTGTGGCGGCTCGTTGGTGCTCGCGATGGCCGGGTTGATCGACGGCCGTCCCGCCACGACTCACCATCTGGGACTGGACCTGCTCGAGGCCACCGGCACGACCGCGATCGACGCCCGCATCGTCGACGACGGAGACCTGGTCACCGGCGCCGGGGTGACCTCGGGCTTGGATCTGGGCTTGTACTTGCTGGAGCGGGAACTGGGGCCTCGGGTGGCGCTGGCCGTGGAGAAGCTGTTCGCCCACGAACGGCGGGGCACCGTGTGGCGCGCTACCGGGCCCGTGCCGACGGCGGCAGCCTGACCCATGACCCAGACATCCGTCGAAGGAACGTGGAATCTCGTCATCGACACCCCACTGGGCAAGCAACGGACCAGGCTCACTCTGTCCACGCAGGACAAGGCACTACGCGGCGTGGCCCGCGATCAGCGGCACGGCGAAGCAGTTGCCCTCACCGACCTGGTGCTGCACGGCAACCGGCTGACCTGGGCACAGTCCATCACTAAGCCGATGCGCCTCAACCTCACCTTCGACGTCACCATCGACGGTCCGGAGATGACCGGCCGCGCCAAGGCTGGTCGCCTCCCGGCCTCCAAGGTCACCGGACACCGGGTAGCACCGGACGCGCCAGGAGCGGGCGCGTGACCAAGGCCCTGCTCTCCATTCATGTACTGGCCGCGATCATTGCGATCGGACCGGTGGCCGTCCCGGCCAGCATGTTCCCGCGGCGACGCGAAGCGCCCTGGCCGCGTCCATGCTGACCGCGATCTTGCTGCCCTGCGCACCCTGCATCCCATCTGCCGGGTGTATGCCGCGGTCGGGATCGTCGTTCCGGTGTTCGGGTTCGCCACCGCCGGCACTGGCCATGTACACCGGGATGTTCAACGTGCTGCGGGTCGCGGCACCGTGCTGATGATCGTCCGGCCCGGCTCCACCCCGGGAGTATGACGGTGAGTTCATCCTGGGGGCCGCTGCGGATCGCGGTGGCCGTGGAGTTGGTGTCCCTGATCGTCCTGCTGATCAATCTAGCCACGGTGCACTGGTCGGCGGTGTCCTCCCTGGTCGGGCCCACGCACGGCTGCGCCTATCTGTTCGTCATCATCCTCACCGCCCGTCGACCCGACGCCGCCCCGGGGGTGCGAGCGACCGCGGTGATTCCCGGCCTCGGCGGCCTGCTCGTCCTGCGGCGACTCGCCGGCACGCGGCAGACCGAGCCGCGGAACGCCGCCGAACCGGCGCGCTACCCCGCATCGACGTGCTCGCCGCGAACGCCGGTGGCATCCCCACCGAGCGTGGGCTCACCAGGAACACGGCGTCACCCAGCCAGCTGAGACCCACGCCGCCATCGATCCAACGAACGGGACGCGGGTCGGGACCGGTCAGTGCAGGCGGAAGAGGTCCTCGCCGGCGTTGGGGACGACGAGGGTGTCTGGATCTGCGGTCCAGGCGTCGACGTCGATCTCGGCGGGGTCGAGGTAGTCAAGGTTCACGGCCCGGACCTGGTCCTCGGGGATTGCCGTGGCGAGGGTCACCCTGACACGGAGGCGTTCGCCGTGGACCTCGTCGTAGGTGCCGGCGCCGCGCAGGTGGGTGGAGTGCGCCAGGTCTC
>JALZCN010000589.1 GCA_030863045.1 Actinomycetota bacterium
GTGCAGGGCCAGGCCGATGTGGCGATTTTCGGTTTGCCATACATCTGCCCCTACAACGTGAACTCGATCATGAATCCGATTCTGGTGATGTCGTTGGGGCTCGGTTATTTCTTCAACCTCTACCGGGGCAAGCCGATCGTGCGCGACGGTGGCGTGGGAATCTTTTACCATTCGATGCCCAACGAGTTCCATCCGGTGCACCACCCGAGCTACATCGACTTCTACGAACTGCTCGCCGAAACCACCGATCCGGTGATGCTGGAGACCAAGTACGAAAAGCAGTTTGCCACCGATCCCTGGTACATCCATCTATACCGGAACAGTTACGCCTATCACGGCGTGCACCCGTTCTACATGTGGTACTGGGGTGCGCATGCGCTGCAACACCTGGACGATGTGATCTTCATCGGGGGCGACCGGTCGACCACCGCACGGCTAGGATTCCGGGCCGCATCCAGCCTGGCCGACGCGCTGGAACTGGCCCGGGACACCGTGGGCCCGAACCCGCAGATCAGTTACCTGCACGCGCCGCCGATGGTACTGGCGGACGTGCGGTGAGCCGGCTGCGCGACGAGTTACGGCTGTTGCGCCACGGCCGGGACTGGCGGGGCCGGGCCCGGTCACCCCGCTCGGCGCAGCACGGTGCCGAGCTGCCGGACAACGGGGACGACTTCCCCACCGCGTGGGCCCGAACCCCTGCCGCCGGCCTGCTGCGCACCGTTGTGCAGCAGGCAGTGCTCAAGCCGGTCACCTGGAGCCAGACCCGGCCTGTGGTACACGGCCGGGATTACCTCGATAGTGTTCGCGGCCCGGCGATCTTCATCGCCAACCACTCCAGTCACCTGGATACACCGCTGATCCTGGGTTCACTACCGCAGCGGATCGCCAACAAACTGGCGGTCGGGGCGGCCGCCGATTACTTCTTCGACACCCGGGCCCTCGCCGCGGTCACCACCCTGCTGTTCAACGCCTTCCCCGTGGAGCGACGCGGATCGCGACGAGTCCGCAGCCTGGCCGCTGAGTTGGTCGACGACGGCTGGAGCCTGCTGCTGTACCCGGAGGGCGGTCGCACAGTGGACGGCTGGCTCACCGCATTCAAGCTGGGGGCCGCGCAACTGTGCGCAATGAAGGGAGTGCCTGCCGTCCCGATCGCGCTGCGTGGCACGTTTGCTGCGATGCCCCGCGGCCAGCGCTGGCCGCGGGTCGGCAGGCCCCGGGTGACCGTCCGGATCGGGCGCCCGCTACATATCGGAGCCGACGAAACGGTGCCGGAGTTCCGCACCAGGCTGGTGCGAGCCGTGGCCACCCTGTGGGCCGAGGACGACCTCGGGTGGTACCGGGCTCTGCGGGCGGCAGCCGACGACTCACTGGCCTTACCGACGGCTTCGCGCAGCGTGTTACCTACCACCTCGTCGGGTGAGCCTGTTGACAGCCACGACACGGCGCCGTGGCGCCGGATCTGGGAGGCCACCCGGCCTCCCGCCGATGACAGCCCCCGCCAGGTATGGACAGACTGAGCGACCCGTCACGATTGATCAATCCGGCCGCGAACGCAACCCGGATCAGGTCGGCCCTGGCCTGGTCCACCAACGACAACTCGGGAAGTCAGCCGCCCTTGGGCAGGGAGTTGTAGATCTCCTTGCATTCTGGGCAAACCGGGGAGCCCGGCTTGGGCGAGCGGGTCACCGGAAACACCTCGCCACACAGCGCCACCACCCGCGTGCCCATCACTGCGCTCTCGGCGATCTTGTCCTTGCGCACGTAGTGGAACATTTTGGGCGTGTCGTCGCCGGTGGTGTCGGTTCCCTCGGGACGAGTGTCGACATCAGGCAGCGTTTGGGTCGGCGTGCTCACCGCTCCATGATGCCGCAGTGTCAATCCGCGTAGATGACCGTGCCCACGTGCTCGCCCTGCAGGGCCTTCATGATGTTTCCCGCGGTAAGCCCGTTCACGATCTGGATCTGCTTCTGGTGCTTGGCGTGTGCCATGAGCTTGAGTACCAGCGCGTCGACAGGGAGGGTGTGGAGGTCGCGGCCCAGCAGCTCAGCTGCTCCCACTCGGGCGATGAGCTCAGACCCGCTCCCGTCTGCAGTCGACGGGTCACTGGAGAACACGCCGTCGACGTCCTTGGCGTAGATGATCCGGGCCGCACCGTAGGCATCGGCCAGCAAAAACGCGCCGGCGTCGGTGCGGTGCGGCGGGATCTTGCCCACTTCGGGAGGGAACTCGAACAGCTCATATGGGGGGAATCCGTTGGACACCGCGGCCCGGCTGGCGCTCAGGTGTACGGCGAGCTGATGCGCGATCGCCGCGTGCGGTAGGTAGGAAACGCCCTGCTCGGCAAGCAACGCCGCGATGAGATGCCCATTCTGCTCGGCCTCGGCAGAGACGAGCGCAGCCAGGACCCCGGTCGGCAACCCCAGATCGAGCCCGACGCCGAGTACGTGGCGGGCCCGGATGCCCGGACCGGTGAGGATCAGCAGCCGATGTTCTTTCATCGCCGCACGCAGTTCCTCGACGACTGGCAACACCGCGTCGCGGCCTCTGTCCATGATCGAACGTCCACCGATCACGACCACGTTCAGCCACGGCAGCAGCGGGATCACCGGACGGTCGATGGGCCGGACGAGTTCGCGGTCGAGCAGGGTCTGGCGCATGAGCGGTGACGGCACGTCCTTGACTGCGAGGGACGGTTCGGGGCGCGCGGGGTTGTTGGTCATGAGGCTCTCCTCGGTTGGCTGTCGGCCGGGCAGCGCTCAGGCCGCAGAGATGATCGTGCCGACATGCTCGCCGGCGAGTGCCCGCCTGATTAATCCTGGCCGAAGCCCGTTGATGACCTGGACGGACTTGATGTGCCGGGCACGGCGCATGAGCTCCAGGACTGGGCGCTCGATAATGAGATCCGGCAGGTCCCGGGCGATCAGCTCATCGACGGTGATTTCCGAGATCAGCTCGGCACCCGGATCGGTCTTCGGATTGGCGGTGTAGAGCCCGTCCTCGTCCTTCACAAAGATCATGTGGCGGCAGCCGTAAACCTCGGCGACGAGATAGCAGCCGGCGTCCGTGCGATACGGCGGAATCACTCCTTCACTGGGGACGTGCTGCCACATGTCGTAGGGAGGCATCCCCGAAAAGATCGCGGCACCGCACTCGGCCAGATACAGCGGGATCGCGCCGAAAGCCGAACCGCCTACCACCGGCACCCCATGCCGGGCCATGAGATACCCGAGCATCTGCGCGTTCTGATCCGCGACCGCCGCCCCGACATCGGTCAGTACGCCGGTCGGCAGGCCGAGCTCGGCCGCCAGCGAGTACAGGTGTCGCGCTCGCGTGCCGGCGCCCGTGCCGATGAGGATCTGATGGCTTCGTTTGACCGCCACCAACTCCTCGACCAACGGATAGACCGCCGCCCGGCCGCGATCAATGAGACTCTGACCGCCGATCTTGACCACGCTCACGTCGGGCAAAATGGCGTAATCGGGTGCGCTATCGCTTGCCTGCATGAGTTCCGGGTCGGTTAGCGACCGACTCATCAGCAGCGCTTCCAGTGAAGCTCTATTCATGGTATTCGTCATGCGCTACTCCCCTGCGCTAACGGCCTGTGCTGTTATCGACCCTAGATGGCGAAGACGCTATCCGCTCCGGCCCAGCGAACGACAGTCCCCCGGATCTGCGGACGCGGTGGTGAGGCAGTCACCGCGCGGACGTGTTTTGCACCATGACCGGTCCGCCGTGGCGGCGTTATCATTCAGACGGGTGGATTTTTCCGGGTGGACTTTCGCACAGCCGTTTCCGGGTGCCGCCGGCTTAGCTGGATCATCCGTCAATGATGGGGTGGTCACGACTTTCCAGCTCGCGACGACGCGGGTCACGGCCAGGCAGACCGGGTCGCAGCCTATTGACGTGCTCGGCCTTGCGCGGGGCACGGTCGTTGGCAATGAGCACCGCCATCCACGGCAGTGGCACAGAGAGCACGACGAAGGTCAGCGCGAGCCACCACGTCTGGTAGAACACCCCGGCCAGCACCAGGCAGGGAATGCGGGCAGACATCAGGATCGCGTACTTGCGCCGGCGGGTGGCGTACTGCTCGGCATAAGACGGTTCCGCCGCCGTGATGAGGACAGCGGCTTCGCCTGATC
>JALZCN010000597.1 GCA_030863045.1 Actinomycetota bacterium
CCTCTGCAGAAGTGGTGCCGTCACAGACCTCGGTCAGATACCGGCCGAAGCGGTCCACATCATCCGGGTGCTGCGGGTACACGGTGTTCGCTGAGGACACCAACGAATTGCCGCCTGGCTGCGCGCACTTTTCCACCACCAACACCCGCGCCCCCGCGTCATGGGCAGCCAGCGCCGCGGCCGCCCCTGCCGCCCCGTAGCCGACCACCAGGACATCGATCTCATCGAGCCCCTCGTCACAACCGCGCGTCGCATCTTCAGCCACGATCAACCCTCCCCACAGGCAGTGGCGCCACCAGACCAACCCCCGTCGCCGTCGATCTTCCAACCTACATGTTCTTGAGCTTCATCTGACCGCAACGACAGCCGATAAACACCCACTGCTGGGCACTGTCCTGCACAAAGCCCAGCAGGTCATGGACGCTGCCGGACCCTCAGGCACCGCTTTGGGAGCGAGGGACCAGTACGGGGGCAGTACAGCAGCGAAGTACAGCAACGAAGTACAGCAACCGTGGCACCCGACCTGGACTCGGATAAGCTCTACCATGCCTTTGGCCGGCGCATGCGACGCCATCGAACCTTACTGCGCACAGTTCACACCCAAGAGGTCAGCGCGAATCCACATCATGCAGCAGTCGTGTAGTAACCACTGCTCCATATCACATAAGGCTTCGTGGCCCATCCACCGAACACGCTGTAAACGTACACCTTGCGCGGGTCGAATGTCACGGGGTTCCCTGCTAGGGCTCCCACGTGTGACGGGCACGTGCCAAATAGTTTCCACAGGTATCCTTGTTTTGTCAGCGAACCTCGGCGGACACAACACCATGATAAACGACCCGAATAAAACCGTTAAGCTCATCCATGTACCACATCAGTTGCGCTCCGGATACCATCATGAAGCACGATTGTGCATATGCTTGAATGAAGAAGTCGCTAGGAGTGCAAGCGAGTTAGGGGAATACCGCTCGGGCCAGCCAGGAGGCTATTCGATCACGATAAGTGCATCAGGGGAATCGCTTACCTGGCCGCCTGGAGCCAGCCCAGATTAGCCGGGTCGTATCGTCCTTCAATGTAAACCTGGTGCCACAGTGAGAAACAAATGAGTACCCACAGCCGGCGCCAGTCAAAGTCCTCGCCAAGCCGATATTTGTTGAGTAGGTTCAGCGCAGCGGCGCGGTCGATGTATTTGTCGGTGCACGCTTTGCGGAGTAGCTCTTCCGCGAAGTCGTGCAATTGGTCGCGCAGCCAGAACCGGATGGGCACTGGGAATCCCAGCTTGGCTCTGTCGGCGACTGGTTTCGGTAGCAATCCTTGCACCGCGCGGCGCAGCGCATACTTCGTCGTGCCACCACCGATCTTGTCCGCGTGGGCGAGTTGGACTGCGATTGCCATCACTTTGTGGTCAAGAAACGGGACCCGTAGTTCGAGCCCGTGTGCCATGGTCATACGGTCAGCCTTGGTCAGGATGTCCCCGGGTAGCCAGAGATTGAGGTCGATGAGTTGCCTCGTCGCGACCTCGTCTAGGCCACAAGCACGTGCCTCCTGGTGAACCGGCGCGGTGACATCGCGTGCGCTTCCGCCGCTGACCACTGCTATCCGGTTGACCTGTTCGGTGGGGTATACCTGGTCGGCGCCTAGGTAGCGTGAGGTGAGCGATGCGGGTTCGCGGTAGACGTGATATCCACCGAACAGTTCGTCGGCCCCTTCACCGGAGAGCACCACCTTGACCTGCTTGCGTGCCTCCCGTGCTAGAAACCACAGTGCGATAGCGGCTGCGTCGGCGAACGGCTCGTCGAGGTGCCAGACGATTCTCGGCAGGTTTGCGATGAACTCATCGGGAGTGATCACGTACGGGTTCGCCTTCACCCCAAGGGCGTCGGCGGTCTCCTGCGCGCGTTCGATCTCGCTGTAGCCATCTTCTTCGAACCCAACGGTGAAGGTTTGCAGGTTGGGCCGGTACCTTGCGGCGAGTGCGCAGACGGTTGCGGAGTCAATGCCACCGGAGAGGAAGGCACCGAGCGGCACGTCACTGCCCAAGTGAATGGCCACCGAGTCCTCAATCGAGTCGAGGATTCGTTGCGGGGTGTCCGGGGACGGCGTGGTCGCGGGCCGCAGCCGCGGCCGCCACCAGCGGATGATCTCGGGGGTCTCACCGAGACGAAAGGTCATCAGATGGCCTGCAGGGAGCACCCGGGTTTTCGGCGACATGGTTGCCGGGGCGGGGACGTACTGCAGGGACAGGTATCGCCGTAGCGAGTCAGTGTCCAGTTCCCCGTGGTCACCAACGTCGAACAAGGTCTTTTTCTCCGAGGAGAAGCGCAACGCGCTCTGATAAAAGGTGTAGAAGAACGGTTTGACGCCGAAGGGATCACGGGCTGCAAACAGGCGCTGGCCCTGAGTGTCCCAGATCGCGAAAGCGAACATGCCGCGCAATTTGGGCAGCACGTTCGGGCCCCAGACTGCGAAGAGTTCCAGAAGAACCTCGGTGTCACATCGGGAGCGCCGACGTACCCCGCGCTCCGCCAATTCGTCGCCGAGTTCGCGATGATTATAAATCTCACCGTTGAAGACGATCTGATACCTTGCATTGGATGAGCGCATTGGCTGGTATCCAGCGTCCGTCGGATCGAGAACCGCCAGCCGGCGAAATCCCAGGGCCGCGTGGTCGTCGTGAAAAAAACCCTCGTCGTCGGGCCCCCGGTGCGCGAGCCGCCGCGTCACCTCCTGCAGGGTGTGCAATTCGGCCTCGGTGAGCGGGTCTGTCCGCACCAACCCGGTGAAGCCGCACATCTGTGCTTCCTTCCTGAGCCACTAAGAGTCTTTTCCTGCGGCCGGTTCGGATAAGATCGCGTCCATCAGCCGTGCCGGCCCATACCGCAGCACGTCGGTGGTGGGGAGTCCGGTTTCTTCTTCCAATTGGGTAAGCGCCACGCGTGCGTCGGAGTCGGGAAGATGACCGGTTATAACCGAGATGCCGGCCACCTTGCAGTGGCGCTCTGGCCACATCCACCGCGCTGCCTGTTCGTTGATCTCGATGGCGCGATTCAACGACGGAAGCGGGCAGTCCGGCAGCAGCTCGATCGCCGTCCGCCCCAACTCATGGCACAGGATCATCGAGTCCGGCCTGCTTCCGTGCAGCAGGCCAAGGGTCACAACCGAGTAGCAAGGGTGGTTTAAGGCACCCTGTCCCTCGACGAGCACAAGGTCGTGCTCCTGCGCGGCTGTGAACACGACCTCCTCGACAATGCTGTTCACGAAATCGACTATGATGCCGTCGACGGCCACACCACCCCCCGAGATCATCATCCCGATTTGGCCGGTCGCCACGAAGGAACCGTCGAGGCCGCGGACCCCGGCCTCGCGTTCCAGCTCCAGCATCGTCGTCATCTTGCCGCTGCAACAGTCGGTTCCCACCGCGAGCACGGTCCGGCTACCGGGTCGGTGCGCCCGGAACTCAATAACAGGGCAACCA
>JALZCN010000637.1 GCA_030863045.1 Actinomycetota bacterium
GTGCCAAGGCACGCACGGCCGCCACCACCGGCCGGCCAGTACCCAGCACCAAGACCAGCTCGGAGGTCTGAGGACTTCTCGCCGAGAAAGGCGAGCCCCCTCCCGTCCTCCTCGCCGCGGCTCCCCGGAACGCGTGGTCAACCACGGCCGGTGATCCGGTAGTACCTATGTGGCCGCGCCCCGCGCTTTCTGCCATTCGCCACTTCAGCACAGGTAGGGAGACATCCTCCCAACCAAGCGTGCCAAGACCCACGTCAGTATCCGCCTCGCGATGAGAAGAACCGCTTGCTCCCCGACGCTTCGGTAACCTTAATGAGGTTAGGTAAACCTAATAGGCCCAGACGGGTGATTACACCTCATGTGGGTGGCCAGCCCTCCAGTATCGAAGCCAACTCATCACAATGAGTAGGCTGCGGGGGAAGCGATGGGCTCGTCAGGGTAACGGCCTGGCGACTTCAGCCTGTTCCGACGGCCGAGCAACGGGGTGAGAACCGGTCCACCGCTGGCATTTAGTAGGGTTCGCTCTACTATTCACAACGAAACAGGAGCTGTCCGTAAGCAGCATAAAGCTTGTCGCCTATCCTAATCTCGCCTTCAGTCGGGACAAGATGCGCGATCGTAACTATTCCGGTGCCCGAGTCGGCGCTTCCCGGCGCCTATGGTGGCCTTCACAGAGCCCTACGGTGATGCCGCCCAGGCCGGAGGGCTGGTCCGCGACGGTGTCCCGGCCAGCTGACCGACGAGCTGATCGGTGTCGTGTTGCATGGGTGCGTCCGGACCGGGCTACCGGGGCCTGGGAGGCCACGCCGGGCAGCGCGAGCAGACCTCGCAGTGGCTGAACCGCAGCCCGACCCAACGCGGTGACGCCGGCTAAACAATGAGAAGGTAACGGACAGCCCCACAGCCTGGATCAGGTCGTGGGGCTTCCGGTGCAAGCTTGACTGCTCTGTGTGCGCGAGTTCGACAACCGAGCTGTCCAGGTGAGCTACGACGACGCTGCTGTCGAACTCGGCGACAGGAGTGCCCTTAGAGGGGCCGGCTCTCCCCGACCGCGAGGTCCCACAGGTCGGCGGGATCCCGGCCGGCGGCGGTCCAGGCGGTTCGGGTTCGCTCGATGGGTTCAAGCGCCGGTTCCCGGGAGAGCCGGAAGGTGCCCCAGTGCATGGGCACCATGACCTGGGCGCCGACGTCCTGAGCAGCTTGCACAGCCTCTTCCGGGTCAGCGTGCACGGTCTGCATGAACCAGCGCGGCGCGTAGGCCCCAATCGGCAGCATCGCGGCGTCGATCCCGGGGTACCGGGAGCCGATCTCGGCGAAGAATGGGCCGTAGGCGCTGTCCCCGGCGTGATACACCCGCCGGCCACTCGGCTCGGTGAGTACCCAACCACCCCAGAGGGTCGCGCAGTGGTCGAATAGGCCGCGGCGGCTCCAGTGGTGCGCCGGCACGAAGCTCACCTCAAGAGCCCCAACACGGACCGACTCCCACCAGTCCAGCTCGGTGACATCCGTGAAACTCCGATGACGGAACCACCGGCCAAGCCCGGCTGGGACCACTACCGGAATGTCCCGGCGCAGCGTCCGTACCGTCCGGGCGTCTAGATGGTCGTAGTGATTGTGACTTATCAGCAGCAGGTCCAGCGCTGGTAGCCGGTCCAGGCCAGGTGGGGTGAGCCGCTGACCCGCGCCGAGGATCCGCTGGGACAGCACCGGGTCCACCGCGACGGTGCAACCACCGAGCCGTAGCAGGAATGACGCGTGCCCCAGCCAGGACAGCCAGGCGTCACCGCTGGGCATGGACGCCGGTGAGGCCACGGGAATCCGTGCCACGTACTCAAGATCGCCGGCGAAGCTGCCCTCCCGCCACAACCTCAGCAACTGCTGCGGGCCAGGCAGTGGCCTGGTGAGCCGATCGGTGAACGAGGCGGGCCACCGCCTGGTGGGCAGCGACGTCTCGGCCCTGCGAGCGGGTCTCAAAATGCTGGCCACGGGATCGCCGGCCAGTTCCCGTTGGGGGCGGGAAACGTCTCGGTGAAAAGCAGCCGGTCGGTCCGTTCGCGCACGGCCTGCACCTCTGCTCGAGTCAGGTGCTCGGTCAGCGCAGCGCCCAACGCGCCGTCCAGCTCAGCTCGCACCCGGCGCAACACGTCCAGCACCGCAGCAGCCAACGGCTCCCCGAGGAAGCCCCATAGCACGGTGCGCAGCTTGTCTTCGCGGTGCAGGCAGATCCCGTGGTCCACGCCGTACACCCCGCCGTCCAACCCGGCGAGCACATGCCCCCCCTTGCGGTCGGCGTTGTTCAGCAGCACGTCCAGCACGGCCAGCTGGCGCATTGCGGCAGTGTCGGCGTGCACCAGCAGCGCGGGGTCACCGTACCGGTCGTGCGCCCGCAGCACCGTGCGCCAGCCGCGCGGCACCGCGTCGAGCGCGACCACGTCCACCAAGCCGTGTTCATGCTCGGTGTCCACCCACAACTGCACCATGCCGGGTCCCAGCGGTCCCGACCGCAGCACGGTGGGCGGCACCAAGGACCAGCCGGTGGCCTCAGACAGTAACCAGCTGGCCACTTCACGGCCGGCCAGGGTGCCGTCCGGGAAGTCCCAGAGCGGGCGCTCCCCACGGATCGGTTTGTAGACACAATCAGCACTGACGCCGTCGCAGTGCACCGTGCACAACAGGGTGGCATTCGAGGCGTCCACGATGCGGCCGGTCACGTCGATTCGACCGTGGTGCAGCAACGGCAGCGCCGCCGGATCGGTGGGCAGCACCGCAGACCCGCTTAAGCCTCGACCTGGCGGCGGTAGCCATTCTGCCGCGGACAGATGTGCCCCTTGGGCCCTAACGGCTCCGCGCACAGTGGGCAGGGTCTGCGTCCCGCCGAGAGCACCCGCTGGGCGCGCGCAGTGAAGGCCCGTGCCTGATCCAGTGACAGGAATACCCGCACCGCGTCGGGTCCGTCCTCGGTGTCATCCAGGACTATGGACTCGTCCACTTCCTGCTCGGTCACAGCGAGCAGCTCGACGATGATGGCCCGCGACTCGACGTCCCAGCCCAACCCCATGGTGCCGACCCGGAACTCCTGCTCAACGGGTGTGCGCAACGGTTCGGTGTCCACGCCGAGCTCTTCTGACTCGGCGGGGGCATCGGCACCTAGCCGCCGAACGACCTCGTCGAGCAGCGCGGCGAGGCGCTCGGCCAGGACCGCAACCTGCTCTTTCTCCAGCAGCACGCTGATGACCTTGGCCTCGTCAACGGCCTGGAGGTAGAAGGCGCGATCGCCGGGCTCGCCGACGGTACCCGCGACGAACCGGTCGGGGGTGCGAAAGACATGGATGACACGGGACATAGCACTACCGACACTAGAGCACCTGACGCTGTCCGGCAGCGACCTCCCCACGGTCAGCCGGTGCCGGTCGGCCCTCCGGGTGTGGCGTCCGACGAGGGCCGTCGCCGGCGTCGCCGCTTGGGTGGGACCAGGGACTGCAAATCAGAGCCGGAGTCGTTGACCCGCTGCACGAACGGCCGGGTCTCGGTATAGCTGACGGCGCTGACCGAGCACGGGTTGACGACGATGCGCTGGAAGCCGTCCAGGTGCATGCCCAACGCATCGGCCAGCACCGCTTTGATGATGTCGCCATGCGTGCAGACCAACCACAGAACGTGCGGGCCATGCTCCGCGGCCAGCTTGGCGTCCCACTCCCGCACCGCGGCCACCGCCCGAGCCTGCAGCGCAGCCAGGCCCTCACCGCCGGGGAACACCACCGCCGAGGGATGCGACTGCACTACCTTCCACAGCCGTTCCTTGCCGAGCTTGCGGACTTCCCGCCCGGTCCACTCGCCGTAGTCCACCTCGACGAACCGATCGTCGACGGTCACCTCAAGCTCGCGGGCCTGCGCAAGCGGACTCACCGTCTCACGGCAACGCTGCAACGGCGAACTCACCACCGCCGCCAGCGGTACCGTCGCCAGGCGCTCAACCAGCGTTTTGACCTCGGCCTGACCGTGCTCGTCCAGCGCCACTCCCGGGGAGCGCCCCGCCAGCACCCCGGCGCTATTCGCGGTGGACCGGCCATGTCGCAGCAGGATCAGGGTGCCCACTACGCCCACCCTACGCACCGGTGCGCTCGTGAGGGCGTAGAAC
>JALZCN010000655.1 GCA_030863045.1 Actinomycetota bacterium
GGCGACAGCACCGCCCACACCCGCCGGGCCAAGCTGCAGCCGCGGGCCCAGGCGACCCGGCTGGCGATTCTCACCGCCGCCGCCGAGCACTTCGCTCGTAATGGCTACCACGCCACCTCGTTGGACAGCGTGCTGGCTGACAGCGGCGGCACCAAGGGAGCGCTGTATTTCCATTTCGCCTCGAAGGAGGCGCTGGCGCGCGCTGTCATCGCCGAGATGGTGCAGGGATGGGGAGAACTTCGGGTGGAGATCAGTGGCCGCGGGCTCGATGCGCTTACGTCACTGTTAACACTGGTCGATGACGTGGTCGGGCGGCTGATCGACGACCCGATCGCGCGGGGCGGCACGCGACTGCTCAACGACCTGCCGTTGCGTGCACAGGACGAACACGGGTACTACGTGTTAGGCGAACGCGACACCTTCGCCCTATTGACTGAAGCCGCGCAGGAAGGCCTGCTCCGGGAAGGGATCGATCCCGCGCTGGTCGCCCGGCAGATCGTTGCGCTGGTAGCCGGCCACCGGCAGATCTGCGATGCCGGAGGCAACCTCCACAAATTACGGCAGCGGATCGATGAGGCGTGGTCCCTGCTGCTTCCAACGATTGCCACCGATGAGTGGATGGTCACATGGCGCGCCTCCCACTAAAGGCCTCCCACAAGCTCGATGGTAGGGGCGATCGTGTAGAGGGGCCCCGGCGTCACGGGGGCAACGCGACGCCGGGGCCGTGAACCCGATCCGCCCGGGCGCGGTCGGACAGATCGGGGGTTCATGACGGCAGGGATCGTCGAGAGGGTTGGTCGACCAGATAGTTGGTCGGCAAGGTCGCTCACAACGGGCGACCCACCCGGTGTCGCGAAATCAGTCCGGAGAGGTGGAGGGCTCCGCAGCAGGCGACCGTGGGAGATCGCCCGCCCCTCTGTACCGGAGGCGATGTGTCGGGGTCAGACCCGCCATTGTTCCGGTGTCATTCAGCGTGACGATCGGGACGCCCTTGGTTCCCGCACCGCCTCCAGAGCTGCCGGCCTGGGCTGGCACGGTGGTTGTTGCTGGGCTTGCCGGCACCGGCGCCATCGGGCCGTTGCCAGGTGCAGGTAGACCGTCGGCGCCGTCGGCGGTGGCGCTGACCGGTACAGCGAATGCAGAAAGGTCCGCGCTGGTGTGTGCGGTGCTGTCAGCGAGCCCAGTGGCGGGCCCAGAAGCTACCGCCGAGGCGGGCCCAGGAGCTGACACCGCAGCGAGCGCGGTTGCCGGGGCGGCTATCGCCTCAATGGTGGGTGCGGCCAGCGGGACGGCAACAACTTTCTCGGCCGTCGCCTGCGGCCGGATAGCGGGTAGGGCTCCTGAAACCGTCCTTGTAACCGGCGCCAGGGCCGAAGCCAGCGGTTCCACAACGAGAGGCTGCAACGCACCGGCAGGCTTCGGAACGTCGACCTGCACCGGCGGCTGAACGGGCAGCCGTGTGATCGGGGCGGCAGTAAGCGCTTTGTTGATGGTCGGCCCGATCGTCGGCCGCACGCCCACTGGGCTGCCGGATTCCGCATCGGACGCTGCGGCGCGGTCAACCCGGTCGCTGACCAGCTGGACCAGGCCGGTATCTGGCTGCCCGAAGTCCTCATCCGCGTGGCTGATTCCCGCGCCCAGCAGCCATCCGGCGATGACCAGCCCGCCGAGCACGGCCAGCCGAATCAATGCGCGCATCACCCCACGGGGCGCGTACCGCGCGCCACCTGTGTCGGGGATGGCGGCCAATGGATCCCCCTCAGCCCTTCCGCCCACTTCGGTTCTGCCAGTACTGCCGGTCTGCTGGGACAGTCGCATCCGTACACTACACGCTGTGACCGCGTTACGTAATATCAGTAGCGATCATCAGGTCGGCTTCCCGCCGTCACACCCGGGCTGACACGAGCCGGCCAATCGCCTCGTCGAGTACCTCGTCACGCTTGCAGAACGCAAAGCGCACCAGGTGCCGCCACGGCGCCGGCTCATCGGCGAAGACCTGCACTGGTACCGCCACCACACCGGCGCGCGTGGGCAGTTCCCGGCAGAATTGCAGGCCGTCGGAATAACCAAGAGGCCGGACGTCCGCGCAGACGAAGTACGTTCCTTCTGAACGGCGCACTTCGTACCCCGCTGCGCGCAGGCCCGCGGCCAGCAGGTGTTGCTTGCTCTGCAACGCCGCGCGGTGT
>JALZCN010000707.1 GCA_030863045.1 Actinomycetota bacterium
AGGTTGAGCACGTCGTCCCCGCAGTAATAAGCGAGGTCGGTGGTGGCGATGATCTTTGCACCCGCACCCAGATCTCCCTTGGCATCCTTAACTGCGACGATCCGCGGATGCTCGGCGAGCCGGTACAGGGTCTCGGTGGCGATCGGCACGATCGAGCGCGGCGGGATGTCATAGAGCATCACCGGCAGGTCGGTGGCGTCGGCGACTGCGGAGAAGTGCGCGATCAACCCGGCCTGCGGCGGGCGGGAATAGTAGGGGGTCACCACCAGCAGGCCATGCGCGCCGGCCCTTGCCGCCTGCCGAGCCAGCTGCACGCTGTGCGCGGTGTCGTAGGTTCCGGCACCGGCCACCACGGTGGCTCGATCCCCGACCGCCTGCACCACCGCGCGCACCAAATCAGCCTTCTCGGCGTCGCTGGTGGTCGGCGATTCGCCGGTGGTGCCGTTGACCACCAGACCGTCGCAGCCCCGCTCCACAAGCTGGTGGGCGAGCTTCTGGGCGGTGTCGAGATCCAGCTGCCCCTGAGCGGTGAACGGGGTGACCATGGCGGTGAGCACTCGACCGAAGGGCCGGCCGGGTGCAGACGTCGGCGCAGTGCTCATGCGTGAACGCTACCGGTGCCCGCTGAACTTTCGTGGGGGTTGGTTCGTCTACAAGCCCCGTTGAGCACTCTGCCAAGCGTCGACATCGAGCTCGTCACCCTCGATCTCGACGATCCCCGCGTTGCGTCCGAAGGCGTGCAGCGTCAACTCCTCCGGAGAACCGACCACGGTGACCGAACGCGCACCACGCCGGGCGGTGCGTTGTGACCCGTCCGGGTGCGCAACACGATGCGGCCGGTCCGCTGCGGATCTGGTTTACGAGCTCCGGCCACGGCCGCTGCGCACTGCCGCGCCGCACCCGAGCGGCGTACCGAACCAGTGGCGGCAGCAGGATGCCGCAGCGGCGTCCGTCGGCTCTCCTGAGCACCAGGTGCGCCGCGACGTCACGGGTCGTCCCCCCTTTTTCCCAGCATCGGGGCATCGGGGCCCACCCGAACCATCTGATCGCACAGTTCATGCCGCTCGCTAGCCGCAACAGCGGTCGCCCCCACGTGACGTCACCCTTGCCGGTCAGGCCCGGCGGAAGTGAGCTCGATCTGTAGCAGCACCCGCTGATCCCGCTCCATCGCCGCTCGGTAATCGTCCCAGTCGGAGTGCTCACCGGATATCCTGCGGTAGTAATCCACCAGCCCTTCCATCGCCTCGGGCAGCTCCACGATCCGTACCGATCCTCCGACCTGAATCCACCGGCCGTAGAACCCGTCGGGCAGCACGCACAGCCAAGCCCGCGGATCCCGGCGAAAATTACGGACTTTGAACGCCGTCTTGCGGGTGCTCACCACAACCCGGCCCTGGCTGTCCACCGCCGCCAGTACCGGGGACATCTGTGGGGTGCCATCCCGGCGCAGACTGGTCAGCACCGCACGATGCTGCTCGGTGATCACATCCCGTGCCGTGTCGAGATCCATAACTGCACGCTACGCGTACGCGTCAGGCCCGATCAGCCCTCTGATACGAATGGGCTGGAGGCGATTTCAGTCCCGTCCGGCAGGGCGCAGATCTCGAAGTCGCTGAACACATTGGGTGCCGCCTTGTGCAGGTGGCGCAGGCATTCCACAGCCAGCGCCCGGATCTCCACGTCAGCGTGCTCGGTGGCTCGCATCGCGATGAAGTGCCGCCAGGCCCGGTAATTGCCGGTGACCACAATGCGGGTCTCGGTGGCATTGGGCAGCACCGAACGAGCCGCCTGGCGGGCCTGTTTGCGGCGCAGCGTGGCGTTGGGCTCGTCGGCGAAGCGCTGCTCCAGGCCAGCGAGCAGTTCGTTGTAGGCCTGCCGGCTGGCCTGGGCCGCGGCGTGGAACCGACGGTGTAGCTCGGGGTCATTGGCAATGACGTCCGGCTCGACCATGGCGGCGGTCCGCTCCGGGACGTAGCGCTGTGACAGCTGCGAGTAGGAGAAGTGCCGGTGCCGGATCAGTTCATGGGTCAGGGACCGGGACACACCGGTGAGGTAAAAGGTCACCGTCCCGTGCTCGAGCACCGACATGTGACCGACTTCGAGAATGTGTTTCAGGTAGCCGGCATTCGTCGCGGTCGCCGGGTTGGGTTTGCGCCAGGATTGGTAACAGGCCCGACCGGCGAACTCGGCCAGCGCCTGCCCACCGTCGGCGTCGGTGGACCAGGGCACATCGGCGGGGGGAAAGAACTCGGTCTTGGCGACGAGCTGGACCCGCAACGACACCGTGCCCACGTCCGGGTTATCTCTGCCGGGGTCAACTCGGTCGGGGTCAATCCCGTTGGGTTGGCTCACTGCACCACTCCTCTCGCAGGGGGTCTGCTAGGAGCCCCCGAATCGACGACGCAGCGTACTGCGACGTCAGTGACGCCTTGACTGGCGTCATACCTGACGTCATTATTGCTGTCATGGATCTGACGCCATACATCAGCCAGTTACGCGAGGACCTCACCGCCGCAGCGTCGGCGGGCGATGACCAGACCCGGCGCACCGCGGCTGTGTTGGGCGCGGCCCTGGAGCCTGCCGCTCGCCTGGCGATCATGACTGCGCTGTCCGACCTCGCCGCTGAGGTAACCGCGGCCCTGGAGGACCGCATCGTGGAGGTGCGCCTCGACGGCCGTGACGTCCGGGTGGTGGTGAGTTCATCGTCCGATGGCGAATCGCGTGCCTCCGGATCCCATTCCAGTGAGACCCATACGGCCGGTCCGCCCTTCGGCGGGCCGCCACCTCCCCACGAACCGGGACCACCACCGTTTGGACCACCGCCGTTCGCCGACGCCGGCGGCGACATCAGGCGGATGACGCTGAGGTTGATCGACCAGGTCAAGGCCCAGGCTGAGCGTGCCGCCGCGGAGCAGGGTGTCTCGCTGAACACCTGGGTTTCTCAAGCCGTTGCGGGTGCGCTGCGCGGCGAGCCCTGGAACGACCCCAAGTGGGGCCCGGGCGACCGCCGCAGCCGCAATCGAGTCCAGGGCTGGGTGCAGGGCTGAAGTGACCCTTGGGCTATCCCTGAGGAGGAATCGTGGAGCACGACATCGCCGACGCCTCGGTGGTTCGGCAACAGACCTTCGAATGCGAAGGACCGATCGACGCCTGGGTCGAACTCGACAGCGGTCGGCTGGACATCACGCTGGAGGAAGAGGTTGCTGATCCCGGTGGGGTAAGTGTGCAGATCCGCGCCGACCCGACCAGCCAACCACCGTGGAGCGTCGGGATTGGCGGCCTCCTGACCTGGCTGGGTGAGCAGACCGGAGCGGCTCCCGCAGGTGCAGTAGCCGCCGAGGCGGTGCGCCGAACGCTGATCGACTTCAGCGGCCAGCGGCTCACCGTGCGCAGTCCCCGGGATGTGCCGCTGCGTACCGTGCCCCTGATCATCCAGGTGAGCGCCCCATCGGGCTCGTCGATCACCGCTCGCAGCGGTTCCGCGGATGTCGCCGTCACCGGCGCGGCGGCGGGGATCGACGTCACGACCGGCTCTGGCCAGGTCCGGGCGCAGCGTTGCACCGGGGCGGCCGAAGTCCGCACAGGCTCAGGCGACGTACGGCTGGGCACGGTGCTGGGCCGGCTACGGGTGCGGACCGGTTCCGGTGAAGTTGACGTGATCAGCGTCGAAGGCGCCGACGGCGGCAACACCGTGCAGACCGGTTCCGGCGATGTCCGGCTTGGCGCCGTGAAGCACGACGTGAGTGCGCGCACCGGCAGCGGTGACGTCACCGTGGTCGACGCCTGCGCCGGCGGTCTTGAGCTCACCACTGGTTCGGGACAGCTGAGGGTGGGGATCCACCCCGGCGTACTCGCTGAGCTGGACGTCAGCTCCGGCTCCGGCCGCGCGCGCAGCGACCTTCCGGTCAGCGGACCGCCAGCTGAGGGCGACGTCGCGCTGCGGGTGCGGGCCCGGACCGGGTCGGGTGACGCGCTGGTCACCGCGGCACCGTCCTGACCGGACAGGTACTGCTATGATGCCTGGTCGCGGCGCCTAGGGCCGCGACCAGGTCACCGCGCTCGCCCATGGCGATCCCCTCCAGCTTGAGCCATCCAGCGATCTCCCGCAGCGCCCTGGCGAGCTCGGCGACCACCCGCGAACGATCCGCAATTCCCGGTTCGGCGAAGGCACCGGGCACCCGCAGCAAGCCGGCAGCGCGGTCGGCCTTGAGGTCGACCCGGGCGACGAGTTGACCATCCAGAAGAAACGGAAACACGTAGTAGCCGTGGTTGCGCCGGTGTTCTGGCACGTAGATTTCGATCCGGTAGCGGAAACCGAACAACCGCTCGGTGCGGGCCCGGTCCCAGATCAGTGGATCGAACGGGCATAGTAGGGCGGCGCCGGTGATCCGCCGTGGCGTGCGGGCGTCTCGGTGCCGGTAGGCCGGCGCCTGCCAGCCCCCGACCATCACCGGTTCTAGCTCCCCGGCCTCCACAAGTTCTGCAACCGCCCGCCTACTGTGTTCCGGTGACAGCCGGTAGTAGTCCCGTAAGTCGGGTTCGGTGGCGATGCCCAGCGCGGCGCTGGCCCGGGCGATCAACCCGCGGGCACCCTCGTGAGGGGTAATCCGGCGTGTGATCACCTCAGCCGGCAGCACCCGCTCGGGCAGGTCATAGAGCCGCTCAAAGCCGCGCCGCGTGCCGGTGGTGAGCTCCCCCCTGCCGAAAAGCCATTCGCAGATCCTTTTGGTATCGGTCCGGTTCCACCACGATCCCGGTACTGCCCTGGCTGCGTCCCCCAATTCCTGCTGCAGGGCGCCCGCGCCGATCGGGCCGTGCTCCTTGACAGCGTCCAACACGGCCGATACCAGTTCCGGCGCCCGCGCCGCGAGCTTCCCGTACCCCTGCCACCAGCCGGGTTTCTTGGCCCCTGAGTGCAACAGCGGCCAGTCCTGCACCGGGACGAGGCTCGCTTCGTGCGCCCAGTACTCCACTAGCAGGCGAGAACGGCGCACCGGGTACTCCCAGGCGGCGGCGTCAAGCAGTTCCATCGGGTAGGGACCGAGCCGGCTGAACAGCGGCAGGTAGTGTGCCCGCGCCAACACGTTCACCGAGTCAAGCTGCAGCAGTCGAATGCGATCCAGCACCCGTAACAGGTGCCGCCGGGTCACCGGTCCGGCCGGGCGTGGATCGGCGAAACCCTGTGCCGCCAATGCGGTGCGCCGCGCGGCGGCTAGTCCCATGGTCTGCACAGTGAACGATGCTGCCATCGGACACCGACAATCCGCGGTGGGCCGATCTAGATACCGTGACGGCATGGCAATGGCCCGAGTGCGCGCCGCCACACCCGCGGATGCCTCGGTGCTCGCCGCCCTGCATCGCACTACCTGGCAGACCGCCTACTCCGAACTGTTACCGCCCGGGACGCTTGAGGGGTTGGATAGCCCACAGATGCAGCAGGTCTGGGCCGACACCGTTGAAGGTGGCGCCACGGTGTTGATCGCCACCGAGGGCGACGATCCGGTCGGGTTCGTGGTGGCCGGGCCGGCGCCACAGGATGAGGTAGCCGGCGCCGATGGTGGGCTGCCGTCCGATGCGGCACAGACAGTCCTGGTGAGCATCTTGCTGGTGGAGCCGAGGTGGGGACGCCGGGGCCACGGTGGGCGGTTGCTCGCCGCGGCCGCAGCAGTGCTGCGCGACGCCGGCGCCACCCGTGGCATCGTCTGGGTACTCGCTGAGGACCCGGCCTCACTGAACTTCTACCGCCGCGCCGGCTGGAACCCCGACGGCACCGTGCGCACCCTGGACGCCGGGGGCCGCGCCCTTCGCGAACTCCGCCTCACCGGCCCCCTTGACCTCGTAGTCACCTGAGCCCTTACTGCGACCGCATTCGAAGCCACTCAGTAGGCGTTAAACGCCGCTCTGCGACGCCGCCGGTAAGCGCAATTCGG
Organism: Actinomycetota bacterium; assembly: GCA_030863045.1. Classification (GTDB taxonomy): domain Bacteria; phylum Actinomycetota; class Actinomycetes; order Mycobacteriales; family Pseudonocardiaceae. Next base: position 5,931 of record JALZCN010000707.1, read on the forward strand.
CTCCGCATGGCTGGCCGCACGGGGCGGACAGGGCTACAGGTCGAGTAGGGGTTCCAGGCCTACCGTGAGGCCGGGGCGAGTGAGGACTGAACGGACGGCGAGCAGGACGCCGGGCATGAACGACGAGCGGTCCAGCGTGTCGTGCCGGATCGTCAGGGTTTCGCCTTGGGTGCCCAGCAACACCTCCTGGTGCGCGATGAGCCCGGTCAACCGGACCGCATGCACCCGAACCCCGTCGACGTCGGCGCCCCGGGCCCCGGGCAGGGAACTCGTGGTGGCATCGATGGGCGGACCCATCCCGGCCTGCGCACGAGCGGCCGCGATGAGTGCCGCGGTGCGGCCCGCGGTGCCGGACGGGGCGTCAACCTTGCCCGGATGGTGTAGTTCCACGATCTCGACGGATTCGTAGAACCGGGCGGCCATTGCCGCAAACCGCATCGACAGGATCGCGCCGATGGCGAAGTTAGGGGCGATCAGCACCCCGAGGTCGGATTTGGGCACGAGCCATTCGCGGACCTGGGCCAGCCGGGCGTCAGTGAAGCCAGTGGTGCCTACCACGGCGTGGATTCGCTGGTCCACGCAGAAGCGCACATTGTCCATCACCACGTCGGGGTGGGTGAAGTCGACGACCACCTCAGCGCCCGCATCGGCGACGTTGAACATCCAGTCACCTGCATCGACCATCGCGACGAGTTCCATGTCCTCGGCGGCGTCCACGGCCTTGCACACCTCGGTGCCCACTCGACCACGAGCCCCCAGCACCCCGACCCGAATCGGGTTCTCCTTCGAGCGGGCGCTAGCCGGACCCACATGCTCAGCCGGGGTCATCCGATAACTCCGCTATCTCGTCAGGCAGATCTTGCGCATGAGCGTAGGGGCCCACCACGGCAGCGGTGACCGGTCGGCGGAGCAAATCGCGGGCGAGTTCACCGACCTGCTCCGTGGTCACCGCGTCGATGCGCCGTAGCTCGTCATCGACGATGTGGTGCTCGCCGTGGTTGAGCTCGGCGATGCCGATCCGGTACATCCAGGACGGCACATCCTCCAAACCCAGCACCAGTCCGCCACGCAGCTGCCCCTTGCCGCGAGCCAGCTCGCTAGCGGACAGGCCGTCACGAGCAAGATCGGCCAGCACGTCACCGACGACCGTCGCTACCTCGCCAAGCCGGCCCGGGGAGCAGCCGGCGTAGATCGACAAGCTGCCGGTGTCGGCGTAAGAGTCCACCGTGGAGTACACCGAATAGGCCAATCCACGTTGCTCACGGACCTGCTGGAACAACCGCGAACTCATCCCGCCGCCCAGTGCGGCGTTGAGCACACCGAGCACGTAGCGCCGGTCGTCGTGCCGATCCATCGCCAACACGCCCAGCATGAGGTGCGCCTGTTCGGACGAGTCGGGACAGAAGGTCAGCGCGCGTCGGTCGGCGATGGTGACTTGGCCGCAGCGGGGAGCCGCGGGTTGCGCACAACCGGTCAGGCGGTGTCCGAAGCTGCGCTCCACGGCGGCCAGCACAGTGCTGTGTGTGACGTTGCCGGTAGCCGCCAGCACCATTCGCTCCGGGGTGTAACACCGCCGGTAGAAGCGGTGCAACGCGTCCCGGCTCATTCCGGTGATCGACTCCTCGGTACCCAGGACCGGCCGGCCCAGGGGGTGCTCACCGAACAGCGCGGCGCAGAACTCATCGTGCAGCAGGTCCTCCGGATCGTCGTCGCGCATCGCGATCTCCTCGAGGACCACGCCGCGCTCGAGGTCGACGTCGCCCGGGTCGAGCAGAGCGTCACCCAGCACGTCGCAGATCAGGTCGACGGCAAGGTCAAGGTCGGCGTCCAGGACGTGCGCGTGGTAGCAGGTGTGCTCCTTTGTGGTGAACGCATTGAGCTCACCGCCCACCGCGTCGATCTCCTGGGCAATCGCCACCGCGGAGCGTCGAGCGGTGCCCTTGAACAGCAGGTGCTCCAGGTAGTGCGCCGCACCCGCCACCGCGGCAGGTTCGTCGCGCGAACCCACCGCCACCCACATTCCCACGGCAGCCGAGCGCGAACCTGGTAGCTGCTTGGTCACCACCCGCAACCCGGAGGGCAACACGCTGCGCTGGAGCGTCCCGCCCCCGGGTTGCTGCGGCCGGGTCACGTGCCGGCCGGGACCTCAGTGGTGGCCGTGGTGGGGCCGATAGCTGAGGTGCCGGCAGTATCATCGTCGCTGACCGGCACCAGGCTGATCTTGCCGCGGTTGTCGATGTCGGCTACCTCGACGCGTAGCTTGTCACCGACCTTCACCACGTCCTCGACCTTGCCGATGCGCTTGCCGTTGCCCAGCTTGGAGATGTGCACCAGGCCATCCTTGCCCGGTACCAGCGAGACAAAAGCGCCGAAGGCAGCAGTCTTCACCACGGTGCCGAGGAACCGTTCTCCCACCTTGGGCAGCTGCGGGTTGGCGATGGCATTGATCCGCCCGATGGCGGCCTCAGCGGATGGGCCGTCGCTGGCGCCGACGTAGATCGTGCCGTCGTCTTCGATCGAGATGTCCGCGCCGGTCTCCTCGGTGATCGAGTTAATCATCTTGCCCTTCGGGCCGATCACCTCGCCGATCTTGTCAATCGGAATCTTGATTGCGGTGACCCGCGGGGCGTGCAGGCTCATCTCATCCGGTCCATCGATGGCCTCCGCCATCACGCCGAGGATGGTCAGCCGGGCATCGCGGGCCTGCGACAGCGCCCCCACCAGGACGTCCAACGGGATCCCGGCAAGCTTGGTGTCCAGCTGCAACGCGGTCACGAATGCGCTAGTGCCGGCGACCTTGAAGTCCATGTCCCCGAAGGCGTCTTCAGCGCCCAGAATGTCGGTCAGCGCGACGAACGCGTCCTCGCCATCGAGCTGCCCAGAGACCAGCCCCATCGCGATACCGGCCACTGGCGCCTTGAGCGGAACCCCCGCGTTGAGCAGCGACATCGTGGACGCACAGACCGAGCCCATCGAGGTGGAGCCGTTGGAGCCCAGCGCTTCAGACACCTGACGGATCGCGTAAGGAAACTCCTCACGGCTGGGCAGCACCGGGATCAGCGCCCGCTCAGCCAGCGCACCGTGACCGATTTCACGCCGCTTGGGTGAGCCCACCCGGCCGGTTTCGCCGGTGGAAAACGGCGGGAAGTTGTAGTGGTGCAGGTAACGCTTGGTGGTCTCCGGGCCGAGTGAATCGATCTGCTGCTCCATGCGCAGCATGTTCAGCGTGGTGGCACCGAGAATCTGGGTCTCGCCGCGTTCGAATAGCGCCGAACCGTGGGCCCGCGGGATCAAATCGACCTCAGCCGACAGCGGCCGGATGTCGGTGATGCCGCGACCGTCGATGCGCACCTTGTCACGCAGGATGCGCTGGCGTACCGCTGACTTGGTCACAGCTCGGAACGCCGCCCCGATCTCTTTGTCCCGGCCGTCGAAGCGCTCACTCAACCGCTGCAGAGCCCCGGTTTTGAGCTCATCGAGCCGGTTCTCCCGCTCCTGCTTGCCCGCGATCGCCAAGACCTGCGCCAGCTCGTCGGCCACCGCCTCGCGGACGGCGTCCAGAACGTCGGGTTGGTATGCGGGGAAGGTGGGAAATTCCAGCGCGGGCGTGCCGGCTGCCGCGGCGAGGTCTTGCTGAGCCTGGCACAGGATGCGGATGAACGGCTTGGCGGCTTCTAGTCCAGCGGCCACCACCTCCTCGGTCGGGGCCGGGGCGCCACCGGAGATCAGCTCAATGGTCGCGTCGGTGGCCTCGGCTTCGACCATCATGATGGCCACATCGCTGGTGGGGCCATCACCGATCATCCGGCCGGCGACGACCATGTCGAATACCGCCCGGCTGCTCTGCTCATAGGTCGGGAAGGCGACCCACTGGCTGCCACCCTCGCTGTTGACCAGCGCCATTCGAGTAGCGCCGACCGGGCCAGAGAACGGCAAGCCCGACAGTTGGGTTGACGCCGACGCAGCGTTGATCGCAAGCACGTCGTAGGGGTCGGCCGGGTTGAGGCTGAGCACGGTGACGACGACCTGCACCTCGTTGCGCAGGCCGTCCACGAAACAAGGACGCAACGGACGGTCGATCAGCCGGCAGGTGAGTATCGCGTCGGTGGAGGGGCGCCCCTCACGGCGGAAGAATGAGCCGGGGATGCGCCCCGCTGCGTACATCCGCTCTTCGACGTCGACCGTCAGCGGGAAGAAGTCAAACTGGTCTTTGGGCTGTTTGGATGCCGTGGTGGCGGACAGCAGCATCGTCTCGTCGTCGAGGTAGGCGACGACGGCTCCAGCGGCCTGCCGGGCCAGCCGACCGGTTTCGAATCGCACGGTGCGGCTGCCGAAGACGCCGTTGTCGAGTACGGCGATCGTTTCGTGCACAGTCTGGCCGGAGATAGTTGTCGTGAGGTCGGTCAATTTTTCTCCTCCTCGCGACACGGGCCGCTGGTGGCACCATCGGCGGCGTGAGGACGACAGGCCGGTCTTCGATCGAAGCCCCCGAGCATGGGACCTGCTCTCGGGAGCCACTACCGAGGACCGGCGACGACGGTCCGACGACGGTGACGAGGCGGCTCGTGCGGCGATATGTGGTTGTAAAACTCGGGCCTCGCATGGTCAAGCACCATGGCCAAGGCACAATGTCACGGCGCAGGTCAACGGCACAACGCCACACGGCGCCGAGTCAACGGCGCAGGCCCAGGCGCTCGATCAGGGATCGGTACCGGGCGATGTCGACCTTGGCCAGGTAGTTCAACAAGTTGCGGCGGCGACCGACCATGAGGAGCAGTCCGCGCCGGGAGTGATGGTCATGCTTGTGCTGCTTGAGGTGTTCGGTAAGGTCCATGATCCGTTTGGTCAACAGGGCCACCTGCGCCTCCGGGGACCCGGTGTCCCCTCCACGCAGCCCGTATTCGGCCAGGATCTCACTCTTCTGTGCGGTGGACAGCGCCACGGGTCGATCTTCTCCTGTCATCTCGTACCGTGCGGGCCGGCAATCACGCGGCTAGTAATGACCGAGCCGACCGCCACGGACCGCAGCCGGATCCCTGGTGAGGTTACCAGTCCACCGGTCAACGTCCGGCACTGCCCTGATCGCCCTGACGGCATCTACACCGCTGCCTGGGTCTACTCTACCGGCCGGTCGATCTCATCGGAATTGGCCGCGCGGCGAAGCAATGCGGCGATCAGCGGGAACCCCTCTTCCAGCAGGCGCGCCGCGGCCGCCAGCTCAGCCGGATCGGCCATCGCGCGCAGTGCCGAAACGAGCACCTCACCACCGTGCTCCCCGACCGGCAGTGTTTCCCGACTGACAGTGGGCCGGCTGACGGTGGGCCGGGAGTCGCGGACCTCCTCCAGCGCCGCCCGGATCGCGGCTGGGTCACCTGAGGCAACCTCAGGGGTGAGCACTCGGCGCTCCAACATCACCATCCGGGCCAGCACCGCTGGATTGCCGATCTTCGCACGGCGGCCACTCATCAACTGGCTGAGCATCGGCGCGCTGAGGCCGAGCACCTCGGCCAACTGCGCCTGGGAGACATCGAAGGCGACCACGAGTCGCCGTACCCGATCACCGAGCGGCTCCCCGTACCACTCCCGCTGCAGGGCGACATTGCGCGCGACGGTGAGCTGGTCGTCCACCGGTCTCCCCTTCCCGTGCCCCGTACTGGCATCCTGCCAGGACTCTCAGTACGAAGACCGCAGGTTCTGTGGACACCGCCGCTGGGGACCGCGATCGCCTCACCTAGTCCCTTCGAGCACCTTGCGGGTACGGGCCACATCGTCGGCGATCTGGGCTACGAGTTGCTCGGTTGTGTCGAAGCGACACATGCCACGCAGCCGCTCGACGAAGTCCAGCGCCACCCGTTCACCGTAGAAGTCCTCGTCCAGATCCAGCACGAATGCCTCCACCCGGCGTTCGCGTCCGGAGAACGTTGGATTCGTGCCGACCGAGACTGCCGCCGCCAGCTCCCGGCCACGGTGCACGAAGCGGCACGCATACACGCCGTCAGCGGGTACGGCGGCATGCCGCGGGGTTGACAGGTTCGCCGTCGGGTAGCCCAAGCTGCGGCCCCGCTGGTCGCCGCGGACCACAATTCCTTCCAACCGATGCGGACGACCCAACGCGGTGCCGGCGGCCACGACGTCGCCGGCGTCGATGCAGGAGCGGATGTAGGTGGAGGAGAAGGTCAGCTCACCCTCGGACAGCAGCCCCACACCTTCGGCGGTGAACCCGAACCGCCGCCCCAAGGCGCGTAGCACCTCGATGTTGCCCGCAGCTTTGTGCCCGAAGGTGAAGTTATCCCCGACCACCACCTCCGCCACGTGCAGGCGTTCGACCAGTATCTCGTGGACGAACTCGTCGGCCGGCACCCGGGAAAGTTCGGCGGTGAACGGCAGAACCAGGAACACCTCGATCCCAAGCTGCTCGACCAGTTCGGCCCGGCGGTGCAAGGTCGTGAGTTGCGCCGGGTGACTACCGGGGCGGATCACCTCCGAGGGGTGCGGGTCGAAGGTCATCAACACACCCGGAACGCCTAGCTCACGGGCGCGCCGCACGGCCTGCCCGACCAGCTGGACGTGACCGCGATGCATCCCGTCGAACACACCGATGGTGACCACGCTGCGGCCCCATCCGCTCGGAACGGCCTCTATCCCACGCCAGCGCTGCACGGGCGATGAGACTAACCGGTCACCCGCCGGCGGGATGCAGCACCAGGATCGGGCGGGCCTGCCCATCACGCTCGGCGAGCAGCGCGACGGCGTGTCCCTGCGAGTCGATCGCGGCGTGCGTTCCGGGCAGCCCGACCATCGGCAGCGATCCGCCATGGGCCAGTACCCGTGCCTGCTCGGCGTCCACCACGCGGTGAGCGAACGCGGTCGCCACCACCTCATCCACCGCCGCCGACACACCCGGTGTCTTGGCAATGTCATCAAGGGTGCGGGCGACGTCCAGGCCAAAGGGTCCCACCCGGGTGCGGCGTAAGACGGTCAGGTGTCCCCCCACCCCCAGGGCAGCGCCGAGGTCCCTGGCCAGCGCCCGGACGTAGGTACCGCCGTTGCACTCCACCAGCACATCGAGATCGGTCACTGAATCGCCGCGGCGCAACGTGAGGACGTCGAACCGGGACACGATCACCGGGCGAGCCGCGAGCGTGACCTGCTCGCCAGCGCGAGCCCTCGCGTAGGCTCGCCTGCCGTTGATCTTGACCGCGCTCACCGTGCTGGGCACCTGTTCGATCGCGCCACGCAGGCTCGCGACGCCCGCGAGGATGTCCTGCTCGTCGACCGCGGAAGCGTCGCTGACGTAGGTGCGTTCACCGTCGGCATCATCGGTACTGGTAGCCGCGCCCAGCCGCATCGTGCCCCGGTAGACCTTGGGCTCCAGCGGGAGATGCCCGAGCAGCCTGGTGGCGCGGTTCACGCCGCAGACCAGCACGCCGGTGGCCATCGGGTCCAAGGTGCCGGCGTGCCCGATCCGGCGGGTGCCCAGCAGCCGGCGCAGCCGGGAGACCACGTCGTGGGAGGTCATCCCGGCTGGCTTGTCGACCACCACCAGACCGGAGGGCCCCGGCTCGGCAGTCATGGCGCGATCCTGCCGATGTCGCGCACAGCGCCGGGCACCGCCCAGCCGACACCGCGGGTTCGGGCCAGCACGAACGCCAGGCGAAGCACCATGAACGCACCCAGCCCGGACCAGATGCCCACCAGACCCCAACCGAATACGAAAGACGCCCATACCGCGGGCAGGAACCCGAGCAGCGCGCTGATCAGGGTTGAGGTGCGTAGGAACGCAGCATCACCGGCACCGAGCAGCGCCCCGTCCAGCGCGAACACCACGCCCGCCACCGGTTGCAGTGCGACGAAGATCCACCAGGCGTGCGGTATCTCGGCCAGCACGGCCGCATCGGAGGTGAACAGCCTTGGCAGCGCCGGCTCGGCCGCGACGAACACCAGCCCGAGGGCGATCCCGAACGCCAACCCGTACCGGGTGATCTGCCAGGCCAGCGCTCGAGCACCGGATCCATTGCCCGCGCCCAGCGCGGCGCCGACCAAAGACTGCGCGGCGATGGCCAGTGAGTCCAGCACCATCGCCACGAAGAACCACAGTTGCAGCACGACCTGGTGCGCGCCGGCTGCCGCAGCGGAAGTTCGCGCCGCCACCGAGGTTGCGGACAGGAAGCAAGCTTGGAACGCCAGGCTTCGCAGGACGAGATCGCGGCCCATGCTCAGCTGCGCACGCATTATCGCCCAGCTCGGGCGGCGGATGGCGCGTTCGACGACCAGCGCCCGGAGGAACAGCCCAGCGGCCAACAGCTGCGCGACGACGTTGGCCACCGCCGAACCCGGCAGCCCGAAGCCCGTGACCGGCCCGCCACCATGTACCAGCACCGGGCACAGCAGAGCCGAGATGCCGTTGCCTGCCAGGATGTAGCGCAGCGGGCGGGCGGTGTCCTGCACTCCCCGCATCCAACCATTGCCCGCTAGCGTGACCAGCAGGAACGGGGCCCCGAACAGCGCGATGCGCAGCCAGGCCAACGCCCCGTCGGCCACCGCTCCGTGGCCGGCGATCAATCGCACCACCGGCCCGGCGACGAGCTGCCCAGTGACGAGGACTACCCCGCCGATTCCCAGCGCCAACCAGGTGGCCTGGGCGCCTTGCCTCACCGCCGCGGCGCGCTGCCCCGACCCGTACAGCCGCGCGGTGCGGGCGGTGGTGCCATAGGACAGAAAAGTGAGCTGAGTGGCGACTTGCACCAGCACCACGCCGCCTACGGCCAGCGCGGCCAACGCGACGGCACCCAGCCGGCCCACCACAGCGGTGTCCACCAGCAAGTAGAGCGGTTCGGCGGCGAGCACGCCCAGCGCGGGGACGGCTAGCGCAAGCACCCGTCGGGCGGGCACCTGCGGCACGTGCGGCGCCAGGAGAACCTCCCGGTTTTCTGTCGTCAGTGCTGTGCTGCGGCCTCCACCACACTACGGATCAGCACGGCGATGTCGCTGGTCAGGCGTTGCCGGCCGGTCGGCGCCAGGAGCAGCCGGCCACCGCCCCGCTGGTCGCCGTGGCGGCGGATCTGAATTCGGCCGTGTTCGGTATCCAGGACGCTGATGACGTCGCGGGCTCGGTGGCGGCGTCCCAGCCGGTCCCGGGCTGCTGCGCCGATCTTCAACCGCCGCACCATCCTCCCGGAGATGAGCCGGCGGGCCTGACGGGCATCGTCGATTCGCAGCCCGGCTCGCTCCAGCTGGGCGATTTCGGTGTCCGCCCGCAGCCCGACACCCTGAGCGAGTTCAGTGGGGATCATGACGGAGTTGCCGGCCGCCGCTGGGTGGTCCGGGACGTGTGTCAGGAGTGCCTCAGCCAGCCGGGATGGGTGCGCCGGGATGAGATCGACAGTCAGCGTGGTCGGAACGCCGACGACGCCGACCATGCCCGACGCGCACGCCAGCACCCGAACCTCCTGGTCAGGTCCGGTGATCATCCGTAGATCCGCCTCGACGGCGGGATGGGCGAGCGCGCCCAGGGCGTCCTCGATCTCGGGCCGAGGCCGCCTGGCGTTGACCAACCCGCGGGCACGCAGCTGCTCCCATGCCTGGTCGTCCAGCTGGTTTCGCTCGTCCAGCGTCGCGCCATGGTCTGGAACGCTCAGCAGCAGCGGTCGATCTCCCAGCTCCATCCGTCGCCACAGCGCGGTGAATTCCACCGTGGACAGCCGCAGGACCCCGGACCGGTTCATCCTCGGTGGGGCTCGCGGTCATCCGAGAGGTCTTCGCCGATCACCGCCGGCGCGGTCCGCGGCAGGTCACCGATGAGTCGGTCAGCATCGGACTCCACAAGATAAGACGGGCGCCGCCGCTCTTTGTCGTCGCCGCTTCTTCCTCCGCCCACCGCCGCGAAGGGCGCCGCACCACCGGTAGCCGCAGACAGCCCAGCTCCGGGAACTCGGCCGGC
>JALZCN010000001.1 GCA_030863045.1 Actinomycetota bacterium
CTGCATGGTAGGAGTGCCGCAGGGGTACACGAAACGCCTGGAGATACGCGCCTAGGAGGAGCCGACTGTCTTGCGCACACGACGCAGGGCCCTCGTGGTCAACGACGACGGTATCGACTCACCAGAGTTGATCGCGCTGGCAGCGGCGGCTGTTCAAGCCGATCTGAACGTCGTGGTAGCCGCACCCCGGTGGCAGTCCAGCGGGACCAGCGCCGGGATCATCGTCACAGTGCGACAGGGCAGGACGCTGATCGAGCGACGGCAGTTGGCCGATCTGCCCGGCGTCGAGGCCTACTCCCTGGAGGCACAGCCGGGTTACATCGTGCTCGCCGCAGTCCGCGGTTGGTTAGACCCGGCGCCCGAGCTCGTCTTGTCCGGCATCAACTACGGCGCGAACGTGGGACGCGCGCTCCTGCACTCCGGCACGGTAGGTGCGGCGCTGACCGCCGGGGTGAACGGGCGCTGCGGGCTGGCCGTGTCCCTCGACGTCGGCCCGCAGCCACCGGCGACCGCCGGCCGAGCCGGCGATCAGATCGCTGGAGCACCTCACTGGGACACCGCCGTGCACCTGCTGCCAGGCGTGCTCGAGTTGCTGACCGGTGCTCCACCCGGCACTGTGCTGACTCTCAACGCCCCAGATCGTCCCGTCGCGGCGCTCCGTGAGCTGCGCTGCACCACGCTCGCGGAGTTCGGCGCCGTGCAAACTCGAGTCGATCGCGTGGACAACGGGCAGTTGCACCTGGTCGACGTCGAGGTGGACACGCCGCCGGCGACCGACACTGACAGTGCCCTGCTCGCAGCTGGGTATCCCACCCTGACCGCATTGGAGTCCGTGGGCGAGGCGTCCAGTCCGGTGCTCTCGCAGTGGCTGGAAACGCTCGGGTGACGCTCGGCGATCGTGGGAGGAACGGCCCAGTGAGGGACTACCCGGAAATGGTCGTCCCGGTGAACCACGTCGAGCCAGTTCCCCGTCGCATCCGGGGCCTGCTGGGGCAGCGAGACGGTCCTGGCCACTGTCCGGGCCTGGTATGTGTGGGAGTCGTCTTACTACCCGCAGTACTACATCCCGATCGCCGACGTCCGCCGTGACCTGCTCGTCCGAGAGGGCGCCCACCAGAGTAGCCGTGGTCGGGTCGAGGTGTACGGGCTGCGGCTCGGTGAGGTGCACCGGCCGCACGCTGCGAGGCTGCTCACCGACTCGTCGATCGAGGGTTTGAACAGAACGGTGCACTTCCAGTGGGCCGCGCTCGACGCTGGTTCGAGGAGGACGAACAGGTCTTCGTCCACCCACGGAGCCCCTATGTACGGGTTGACGCGCTGCGCTCTACGCGCACAGTGCGCGTAGAGCTGCAGAACGTCGTCCTGGCCTCGTCGTCCTCGCCGGTCATGGTGTTCGAGACGGGGTTGCCTACCCGCTACTACGTCAATCGCACCGAACTGAGCCTTGGGCACCTGGTACCCAGCAACACCGTCACCGAATGTCCCTACAAGGGCATTACCAGTGCGTATTGGTCAGTGCGGACCGGGGATGCGATGCATCCGGACCTCGCGTGGTGCTACGACTTCCCCACCCGGGCGCTGTTGCCCATCGCCGGCCTGGTCGCCTTCTACAACGAGAAGGTTGACATCTTCCTTGACGGCCAGCTTCTGGCTCGGCCAGCGCGCACTGCCTGAGAAAGACTTCTCCAACGCGTCGAACTGACGGCGGGCGGTCAGCGCCACCGCCAGCGGCACGCCATCGACGAGGCCGCAGATACCGGCGACCAACCCACGCGCTGGCCCGGCTTGTCGAAGTCCGCCCGCAGCAGCGCCGTGCGGTCGCAGAACAGCTCAACCCCGGGAATCAACGTGGACGTGGCCGGTCGCGTCCGTCTCAGCCGTCAGCTGCTGCCCCGGGCACCGCGCAGCCAGCGACGATCGGCGCCCGATACCGTAACGGCACGCCATTCGCGCACAAGGCTCAGTTGCCACGGCAAAGGATTACCGGAGTTCACCATGCGGCGCGGTGCCACCTCGACCCTCATGGCCACCACAGTGGCTTTCTTGCTGGCCGGCTGCGGCGGCACCGCCTCGGCACCCCCTCCAGCCACCGTGACTGTTCAAGTCCCAGCCCCTGCTGTTACCGAGATTGCGCCTCCAGAGCCGGTGATCGTCACCCTGCCCGACGTTGTCGGCCAGAACGGGGCCATCGCCGAAGACACCTTGCGCGGCCTCGGTCTGACGAAGATCGAGCTGGCTGCTGACGCGAAATCCGGGAGGCAGCTGGTTATCAACCCGGCGAACTGGACTGTCACCAAGATCGAGCCCGAGGCTGGCACCGAGGTCCGCACGGACCAGACCGTCGTGGTGACGATGACCAAGTGATGGGTTGACAGC
>JALZCN010000040.1 GCA_030863045.1 Actinomycetota bacterium
CGCGAATCGGACCGCCTGCTGTAGCTGCGGGTTACCCTCGACCGCCACATCTGCCGCGGCCCAGAAGTCGTCGAGGTAACGGCGCTGTTCGGTGGTCAGGCCGGTCCAGCCGGTGTATCGCGCCGCAGCCAGTGCCGCCCGGACCTGATCATTGAGCGCCGGGAACGACCGCTGTGAGGACCAGCCGTAGGCCAGGTATTTCACGATCTGCAGCCGCTGACCGGGTTCCAGCCTGCAGATCACCGTCGTGCGGGCGACGTCACCGGTCGCTGAGGAGTGATATTCCGTGCGCGAGGGACCGATCACCTCGTGGTCCATGGCCGCGGCCATCCGTAATCCGGAGTGGCGGGTGCTGTGCATGAGGGTCGCGCCGGTGTCGTTGCACCGCTGTTGTTCAGCGACCAGCGGCTCGGAGAGCACCGCAGCCACTCGGGGGTCGTCGGTGGTGGGCGGCAACTGCTCGTTGGCGAACAGCTCGGACTGCAGGACCAGTAGCACCGGTGAGTCCACCGGCTCGACCTCGTAGTTGATCGCGACCACAGCGCGTTGCGCCAGTGACACCAGTCGCTGCGAGCGCACCCACACCGCCTTACCGGCGGGGGAGACCCATTCCATGCGGCGGGTCAGGATGCCGGCCCGCATGTCGAGCACCCGTTCGTGGGAGCGGAGCTCGCCGTAGCGCACATCGAGCGGCTCGTCGTCGACCATCAGCCGGATCAGCTTGCCGTTGGTCACGTTGATGATCGTCTGGCCGGACTCGGGGTATCCGTAGCCGCCCTCGGCGTAGGGCAGCGGCCGCAGCTCGAAGAAGGAATTGAGGTAGCTGCCCGGCAGTGCGTGCGGGTCCCCCTCATCGAGGTTGCCGCGCAGACCGATGTGCCCGTTCGCCAGCGCAAAGACCGACTCTGTCTGGCCCATTGCGGCGAGGTCCAGCTCGGGTTCCCGCACCGCCCACGGTTCGACGGCGAAGCGCTGCTGCTCGATCATGACCGATCCAGCAACTCAGCGAGGTCGCTGACGACGACGTCGGCACCATGGGCGCGCAACGCATCGGCCTGCCCAACCCGGTCCACCCCGACGACGTATCCGAACCGGCCCGCACGGCCGGCTGCGACGCCGGCCAGCGCATCCTCGAATACCACCGCCGTCTCCGGTGACACGCCGAGCAGTCGAGCACCGGCCAGGAAGGTGTCCGGCGCCGGCTTGCCCGCCAGACCCTCCCGGCTGGCGACCAGCCCGTCGACCCGCGCGTCGAACAGCGCGGACAATCCTGCTGAGGCGAGTACCTGTTCAGCGTTGGCGCTGGAGGTCACCACCGCGCAGGGCAGCCCAGCGCTGCGCGCCGCCTCCACATAGCGCACCGATCCCGGGTAGACGGCCACCCCTTCAGTGTGTATGAGGTCCAGCACCAGGTCGTTCTTGCGGTTGGACAACCCGTGCACGGTCGCGGTCCCGGGCGGGTCCTCCGGTGTTCCCGTGGGCAGTTCGATGTGCCGGGACGCGAGGAAGGAAAGGGTGCCGGCCAGCCTCGGCTTGCCGTCGACGTAGGTGTCGTAGTCGGCGCCGGAGTTGAAGGGCACGAACTGCGTCCCGGTGTCCCTGGCGTGCTGCGCCAGGAACTCGTCGAACATCAACTTCCACGCCGCCGCATGCTGCTTGGCGGTTTGGGTGAGGACGCCATCCAGGTCGAACAAGAAGCCACGTGCGGGGTCGGGTACCCCGAGCGTGCCGAACATGCGCTAACCACCATCCGTCGGGTCTGTCCAGGTCAACATGTGGGCCGAAATCGTAGCTCGTCATCTGGCGATGATCAGGTAGCGGCCGTGGCCGGCCGGTGAAGATCATCTTAACAGCGGTGATCGAAGGCGGTGACTGAGTGCTCTGGACGCCAGCTGGTATCGCTCCGAGCGCGCCGAGCTCGACAGGAGAGCTGTCCTGGCATGGTGCGCAGCTCTGACGTCGAACTCGGCGCATCCAGAGCGATCAGACTTCGCCAGACGCGGGGGATAGGTTCTGGTGTCACGGCAAGTGAGGGCGCCGCTCAGATAGGTGCCGCGCTGGCCGAGAGGGCGATCGTCGTGATCACTAGTTGGTCGCGGCGTAGCCAGCGACCATTCAACTGGGTGACCCTTTCGCCCGCGATGATGGGTCCAGCCACGAGTAGGCGAGCGGTGAAAATTCCTTCAGCCGGATCGGTCGCGTCAGGATTGATAGTGACGGCAGCGTCCTCAAATCCTAGCCAGTCGCGCATCAACGGAAACCATGCCTTGTACACTGCCTCTTTGGCGCAGAAAAGAAGGCGGTCCCAGCAAGTGGCGATATCCGTAGCGCCCAGCTGAACCAAGTGGTCGCGCTCGTCATCCCGGGCGATAGCGTCCAGCACACCCGCGGGCAATGGCTGGTGCGGCTCGGCATCAATTCCCAAGGAACACAGATTGCTTTTACGGGCTACGGCTGCGGCCCGGTAACCCGCACAGTGAGTCATGCTGCCTACGATGCCTGGGGGCCACTGCGGCTCCCCGTGCTCGCCGCGTAGCACCGGGACCGGGGGCAGTCCGAGCTGACGCAGCGCTAACCGAGCGCAGTGGCGAACCGTGCGGAACTCACGACGCCGCTTGTCCACCGCGCGGGTGATCATTTCCGCTTCGCCGGGGTACAACGCGGCGTCGGGCGGGTCGTCGAACGCCTCAGCACTCGCCACTGCACCCGGCAGGATTCGCTCGATCAACTCGGCCTCTCAGCCGGCAACCGCCATTCGGAGCCGAATAGCGCTCACGAGCCTAGACAACGGCGCCGTTCGGAGCTGAACGGCGCGCAGAAAGCAGTCGCTCGGCAGCAGCCATGACCTCGGGGGTAGTGATGCGGAGCAGGCCTGGATCGGGCTCGTCTGCGAAGGTGTCGCCGGTGCTGCCGGCCCACAGTGCAACATGCTGGCAACGCTCCGGAGGCGGTCCCCAGTGCTGCGGGGACACCGGGCCGAATAGCACCACCGAAGGCGTGCCGTAGGCGGTGGCGAGGTGGGCGACGCCGGTATCGCCGCAGACGACCAGCGTGGCGTCGGCGACCAGCGCCGCCAGTTGGGATAACGTCGTGCGTCCAGCGAGCACACAGCTGCCGGGTAGACCGGCCGCGGCGGCCAGGTCAGCGGCGACCGATCGCTCGGTCGCGTTGCCGGTGACCACCACCCGCAGTCCGGCCTCGGCTAGCTGGCGGGCCACCGCCGCATAACGGTCGACGGGCCACTGTCGGGCCCCGAAGGCGCATCCGGGGTGCACGATGACAGATCCCGGCGCTGGGCTCGGTCCCCGAGGACGGGCCAGGGCGAGATCGCATGGGTCGGTGGCGATTCCGAAGTACTCCAGTAGCCGGCACCACCGGCGTGCCTCATGCAGGTCGCCGTTCCACACCGGACCCGGCTGCCCGGGTTGGGCGTGGGCGAGCAGGACGGTGGGCTGCAGCGCACGCAGGATGTGGGTGCTCCGCGGGCCCCTTCCATGCAGGTTCACCGCAACGGTCGGCGAGGATTCCGGCCAGCTGAGCGGCCCGAGTTGAGCGATGGGTAGCAGGTCGTCGACGGCTGCGGTCAGCATGGCCAGCTCGCGCAGCGGTTCCGGGGCAGCAAGAACCAACCGGTGGTCGGGGTACGCCGACCGCAGGCCGCGCAGCGCCGGTACCGCCGTCAGCAGGTCACCGAGGCCCAGCGCACGCAACACCAGCACCGTAGGGCGGCTCACGGCCAGGAGGACTCCTGTGACGAGCAGACCACCATCTCCCGTACTTCGCATCCCGGTGGTTGGCGCAGCGCATGAATCACAGCAGCTGCCACATCCTGAGGTCGGTTGAGCTTGGCATCCGGTGGCGGCTTGTACTGCTCGTCGCGGCCGTCGAAGAACGCGGTATGCATCCCGCCGGGTATCAGCAGCGTCACCCCGATCCGCCCGGCGGTTTCCGCGGCGAGCGCCCGAGTGAAGCCGATCACGCCGAACTTGGACGCGCAGTAGGCCGTCGCGTCGGAGAAGACCCGAAGACCAAGGGTGGACGCGCAGGTCACCACCGTCCCCCGGGAGCGTTCCAGGTGCGGGAGCGCGGCCCGCACCACCCTCGCAGTACCCAGCAG
>JALZCN010000049.1 GCA_030863045.1 Actinomycetota bacterium
GTCTTGGGCCACATCTTGAACCACGTCTACCCCGCCGCACCCAGGACGCCGCTGACATCGCCGCGCTGGTCGACCAGCAATACCGTGGTGGCCGGCCCGAGGTCCCGAACCGCTGCCAGAGAGGCGGCATCCACCGCGCCCGACTTCGACACCACCGCGGCCGCCTCCAGCCCCGTCGCCCCGCTGGTCACCGCCGCAGCCACCGCCGCCTGCAGCGCGGTCAGCGCCAGGGAGGGCAATGAGACCGTGACACCGATGTAGGTGCGGCCGTCGAGGTCGCGCACCGCAGCACCTTCCTCGGCTCCGGTGCGGGCCAGCGCCGAACGCGCCAGCGTCACGATCTTGACGTCCTCCGGATCGAGGCCAGCAGAGTCGAGACCGGCGCTGTCAGGCATGGGTGTCGCTCGCTTCCTGCGGCGGCTCGGCCGCGACGGGGTCCGGCTGCCCCTTGGGACTGTCTTGGGTAGCCAGACCCGATGAGGCTTCCGGATGGCAGGGGATCCGGCACGCGGTGACGGTGGTGATCCGCAGCCGGCCGCGACGGTCGTTGCCCCCCTCGGCCCGCAGCCGTAAACCGGCCACCTCGGCCTCGGCACCGGGCAGCGGGACCCGGCCCAATCGTTGCGCCAGCAGCCCACCGACCGTCTCTACGTCCGTGTCGTCGAGGTCTACCGCAAACAGCTCGCCTAGATCGATCACCGGAAGCCGGCTGGTCACCCGCACTGCACCGTCGCCAAGGTGCTCGATCGGTGGCCGGTCCTCGGTATCGGACTCGTCGGTGATCTCGCCGACGATTTCCTCGAGGATGTCCTCGATCGTCAGCAAGCCGGCGGTGCTTCCGTACTCGTCGACGACGATGGCCATGTGGTTGCGCGAGATCTGCATCTCTTTGAGCAGCTCGGTGAGCAACTTGGAGTCAGGTACGAACGTCGCGGCCCGCATCACTTCCCCGACAGTGCCCACGCCGGAACCAGGACCACCATCGGATCCGGCCCGGTGCTCGGCCGCTACCAGATCCTTGATGTGAACGACACCGACGATGTCATCCACGCTGTCCTGGATCACCGGAATCCGGGAGAACCCCGAGCGCAGGCATAGTGCCACTGCCTGGCGCACGGATTTCTCCTGCTCGATCCAGACGATTTCGGTCCTGGGCACCATCACCTCCCGGGCCACGGTGTCCCCGAGCTCGAACACGGAGTGGATCATCTCAGCCTCGTCCGCCTCGACCACACCGCGCTGACCTGCGAGGTCGACCATTTCACGGAGTTCGACCTCGGAGCTGAAGGGGCCTTCCGGGAAACCCCGCCCGGGGGTGATCGCATTACCGATGACAATGAGCAGTCGGGACAGCGGGCCCAGGATGCGCCCCAGCACCTGGACCGGCCCCGCCACGGCGAGGCCGACGGCGTAGGGGTGCTGGCGCCCGATGGTGCGTGGACCCACCCCGACCACGACATACGTCACCACGACCATCGCCAGTCCCGCGACCAGGACGGCCAACCAGGTCGGTGAAAACGCCCGTGCCACCGCGACAGTGACCAGCACCGTCGCGGTCAGCTCGCAGCTCAACCGCAGCAACAGCAGTAGGTTGACGTGTCGAGGCCGGTCAGCGATGACGAGCGCAAGCGCCCTGGCACCATACCGACCGGAGCGCACCAGCGCATCGACCCGGGCTCGGGACACCGTGCCCAGCGCAGCATCGGCGGCGGCGAAACCGCCCGCGGCCACCACCAGGGCGGTAGCCAGGACGAGCAGGGGCACCGAAGACGTCAACACAGTCGTGGCCTGTGGATCATTCCGGGGTTATCTCGGTTGGCCGGACTCTTCCGGCCCATCCAGACCAGCTACCCCCAGCAGCCGGGTGTCCGCGTCGCGCTGGGCGATCCGGCGCCGGCTGGCGCGGGCAGCGCGCCGGAATTCATCGAGAATCCGGCCTTGCAAGGTGAACATCTCACGCTCCTCAGCAGGCTCAGCGTGGTCATAGCCGAGCAGGTGCAGCACGCCGTGCACAGTGAGCAGGTGCAGCTCATCGAGGACTGAGTGGCCCGCGGCGGCGGCCTGCTCCATCGCGACGTCGGGGCACAGCACGACGTCACCGAGCAGTGCCAGGTCGCTGGCGGGGCTGTCGGGCCTGCCGCCCCCCAGGACCCCGCCCTCCTCCGCTGCGTCCATCGGGAAGGCCATCACGTCGGTGGGTCCCGGCTGGTCCATCCAGCGCTGGTGCAGGTCGGCCATCACCTCGCTGCCGACCAGCAGCACCGACAGTTCGGCCAACGGGCTGACGCCCATCCGATCCATCGTGAAGCGCGCAGCCGCCGCGATCGACGCCTCGGAGATGACGGTGCCGGATTCGTTGGCAATCTCGATACCCACCGATGGATCACCGTCTCCGGCGACGATCGGCGCGGTTGGGTCCTGGGCGGGCACCGCCGCCTTCCTGGACCGCGTCCCACCTCGCATAAGCGTCCACGATGTCGGTGACCAGCCGGTGCCGCACTACGTCGGCACTGGACAATTGAGCGAAGTGCACATCATCGACACCGTCGAGGATGTGTTGGACGATCCGTAGGCCGGAAACCTGACCACCCGGCAGGTCGACCTGGGTGACATCACCGGTGACGACGACTTTGGAGCCGAAGCCGAGCCGAGTGAGGAACATCTTCATCTGCTCCGGTGTGGTGTTCTGAGCCTCGTCGAGGATGATGAAGGCATCGTTGAGGGTGCGTCCGCGCATGTAGGCCAGCGGGGCAACCTCGATGGTCCCCGCGGCCATCAGCTTGGGGATCGACTCGGGCTCGAGCATGTCGTGCAACGCGTCGTACAACGGGCGCAGGTACGGGTCGATCTTCTCGAAGAGGGTGCCCGGCAGGAAGCCCAACCGCTCCCCTGCCTCGACCGCGGGTCGGGTGAGGATGATCCGGTTGACCTGCTTGGCCAGCAGTGCCTGCACCGCCTTGGCCATTGCCAGGTAGGTCTTCCCGGTACCGGCGGGTCCGATGCCGAACACGATCGTGTGCCGATCGATGGCGTCGACGTAACGTTTCTGGTTCAGCGTCTTGGGCCGGATCGTGCGGCCGCGGCGGGAGACGATGTCGAGACTGAGTACCTCTGCGGGCGACTCAGCGTCTCCCTGGGTGAGTATCGCCAGGGTCGCCCGGACCACATCCGGGCGGAGCTGCTGACCGCGGCGGGCCAGAGTGAGCAACTCGCCGAAGGCTCGCTCGGCGAATGCCACGTCCGCGGGGGTGCCGGAGAGGGTGACCTCGTTGCCCCGCACGTGTATATCGGCGGCGAGCAGGTCCTCGGTCACCCTGAGATTCTCGTCCCGAGACCCCAGCAGAGCCAGCGCGGCAGAGTCCGGGATCACGATCTTCGACTGCACGGGTTCAGGCTGTGTTATCTCCAAGCCGGATCCGGAGGCACCTTCCACTGGGGTAGGGGTCACGTGTGGGTGGATCCTACTTCCTGCGCGCTCGCGCATCTCGGGTCAACCGGTACGGACGATGTTAGCCGAGACCTGAGTGCGCGGGGTTGGAGACTTCGCCGGCCATTCGAACGCCTGCAGGGCAACGTCACGGACAGCAACA
>JALZCN010000065.1 GCA_030863045.1 Actinomycetota bacterium
ACCCCCGCCTCAGCCGCAGCCAGCACGCCGAGGTCACCGACGCCGACCACCGCAGCCCAGACTCCCTGTGTGGTGGCCGCGGCCAGCAGCGCCAGCAGCAACGCCGTCGAGCCGTGCACCGCCACCACCGACCCCCGGCGCAGCCCACCGTCGGGCAGCAGCGACGCCAGCGGTGCGACCACCGGGAACTGCGGCCGGCCGCCAGGGACGTCGAGCCGTTCAGCCAGCGTCGACGCTGAGGCAACCGGCACCCGCTGCAGCACCGACGCGACGCTCCCACCCGCCATCCGGCGACCTCCTCACACACGGTGGGTGCGCCGGCATCGAACTGTTGGGGCCGGCCGCACCCGAATCCGCTGCGGGGAAGACAGCGTCAGCCGAGCCAGTATAGAACACATGTTCGGCTGCGCCCTTGCTGCAGAACACGCTGAAGAGGAGTGCAGACGATCGTCGCCGGTTCCGCAGGTGGCCTGAGGAAGATCAGCGCGCCTGCGCGCTGTCCACCGCATCGGCCGGAAGCTTGGCATACATCATCGAGACGTTGTAGCGGTCGTACTGGGTCATCGTGAAGTAGATCTCCGACCCCTTCGAGTCCGGGTGCAGGAAACCGCCGTAGAGATGGGGGTACTCGCGGGAGGTGGCGACTTCTATGGGTGGGCCCCATGGTCCGGTCGGCTGCGGGGCCAGCCGGACCACGATCGCGCCGCGTGCCTCGTCCATGGTCATCATCTGCCAGCTGTTGAGCGTCTCGTCGTAACGAACTGACAGCTCACCGACGGGACCTGGCACGATTGGGGTGGCGATCACGCTGCCGCCCCGCTGCCAGCCAATCCCGGTCCAGTACTCGTAGGCGAGCTGGTCGAGTACCTGCTGCTCTGGCACCCGGGCGACATATGCGTCGCCGAAACGGCCGTTGGGCGTGCCGAAGGCGTAGACGAAGCCGTCCCGGCGGGCATAGGCGATCATCTGGAACTTCTCGTCCGAGGCTGGGGTGTTGGGCCGAAACGCGCTGAGAGCCTCGGCCCAGGTCTGTCCACCGTCGTCGGAGTACGCGATACCACTGTGATTCGTGATCCACCGCCCAGGCTGGGTGAAGCTGCGCACCGACATATAGGCCATATAACTGCGCCCGCCGACGTTGACGCCGCCGGTCGGTATCTTGCTGACCTCTACGCCGTCTCGCTTGAGCGACGGCACCAGTTCCTTGGCATGGCCGGGACGGTCGGTGCGGAAGTCGTCCAACACCAGGCCGTCGACCGGGTTGCGGTCGCTGCTGCGGGCCAGCGTGTTCGAGCGCCAATCGATCGCGGCCGGATCCCCGAGCCCGCTTCCGTGACCGGCCCACGCGGCTCCGAAGGTGTCGCCGAAGGCGACCAGGACCTGCTCTCGCTCGTCGGTCCACATGATGCCCAGGTCGGTGCCCTTCACCTGGTAGCGCGCCTCGGTGTCGTTGATGGACCCGGCACCGGTGACCCCGGCAATCCTGCTCGCCTGGCCTGGCTGCGCCTGGGCAGCCGCCCCCGGCGGTGCCAAACCCACCGTGGCTACCGCGCTCAGCGCCGCCAGTGCAGCCCCGGCATGGCGTCGGTGACCGAGCATCATCCCCCCTCGTGAGTGGACAGCCGCGATCCACCGTGCATGGCATGAGCAGCGGTCGCGCCACCAGCGACATCCCCCAGCGCCGGATGGAAAGCCTGCCCATCTCGACGCGTACGGGTGGCTAACGCGGGACCGGACGGGTAGGTAACGATCAGACCGGTCCCCTGGCGACACCCGGCACGTGACGACCGTCTCATCATGCGGGCCAGTGGTGGAACCGGACACTCCGCTGTGGCACCCTCGAAAGCGTGACGGCTGTCGGGATTCGACTCGTGGCGCGTCGCCACGTCGATTTCCGACGAGTTTCCAGCGCGATCTGTCGGCCTGCGGACTAACCCGCCGCCGCTGCGCTTTCTCCTTTCACCAGCTGGCGCCGGGCGCGCTAGCTGACGGTCTCACACACGCCAGTGGTGGCGCGCGTCGGCGTCCCAACCCCGAAGGTCTCCGTCATGGCCTCGACAGCGAGCCGAACCCGCGGTGAGGGCCAGTGGAAACTGGGCCACCGTGAGCCACTGAACCGCAACGAGCAGATCAAGAAAGACGACGACGGGCTGAATGTCCGGGCTCGGATCGAGACGATTTACGCACACCGCGGTTTCGACTCTATCGATCCCGCCGACCTGCGCGGCAGGATGCGCTGGTGGGGCCTGTACACCCAGCGCAAGCCTGGCATTGAGGGCGGCCGTACCGGCGCACTGGAGCCTGAGGAGCTTGAGGACCGCTACTTCATGATGCGGGTCCGGGTCGACGGCGGCGCCCTGACCACCCAGCAGGTGCGAGTGCTCGGTGAGGTGTCCCAGGCCTATGCCCGTGACACCGCCGACATCACCGACCGGCAGAACATCCAGTACCACTGGATCCAGATCGAGGACGTGCCAGCGATCTGGCGACAACTCGAGGCCGTCGGGCTGTCCAGCACGGAGGCCTGCGGCGACTGCCCCCGGGTGGTGCTGGGCTCGCCGGTCGCCGGTATCTGCGCCGACGAGGTGATCGATGGCACGCCGGCAATCGAGGAGATCAACCGTCGCTACGTCGGTAACCCGGCGTTCTCCAACCTGCCACGCAAGTACAAGACGGCGATCTCGGGCCTGCAGGACGTGGCACACGAGGTCAACGACGTTTCGTTCGTCGGTGCCGTGCACCCACAGCATGGTCCCGGCTTCGACCTCTGGGTCGGCGGCGGGCTGTCGACCAACCCCAAGATCGCGCAACGGCTGGGGGCCTGGGTGCCCCTGGCCGAGGTACCGGAGGTCTGGGCCGGCGTGACATCGGTGTTCCGGGACTACGGCTACCGCCGGCTGCGGCACCGCGCGCGGATCAAGTTCCTCATCGCCGACTGGGGAGCGCAGCGCTTCCGCGAGGTGCTGGAGGCCGAATACCTCGGACGCCAGCTCGTCGACGGACCGGCCCCGGAGGTACCCAGCCGCACCATCGATCACGTCGGGGTGCATGCCCAGCTCGACGGGCGCTTTTACGTCGGCGTCGCGCCGACCGTGGGCCGGGTGTCCGGCTCGACGCTGATCGCCGTCGCCGATGCCACCGAGCGGGCCGGCTCGGCCCGGGTCCGGTTGACCCCGTACCAGAAGCTCGTCGTGCTCGACGTCGCGGAGTCCGCAGTGGACGGTCTGGTCCGTGAGCTGGCCGCGCTCGGCCTGCCCGCCGAACCCTCGCCGTGGCGGCGCGCGACGATGGCGTGCACCGGAATCGAATTCTGCAAGTTGGCGATCGTCGACACCAAGGCGCGGGCTGCAACGCTGGTGACCGACCTGGAGCAGCGTCTCGCCGACGTGCAGTCCACACTGGATACCCCGGTGTCGATCCACGTCAACGGCTGCCCGAACTCCTGCGCTCGGATCCAGGTGGCCGACATCGGGCTCAAGGGCCAGATCGTCACCAACGCCGCCGGTAAGCAGGTGGAAGGCTTTCAGGTGCACCTGGGCGGCGGTCTTGCACTTGACTCCGGCTTCGGCCGCAAGCTGCGCGGGCACAAGGTCACCAGCGACGAGCTGGGTGACTACGTGGAGCGCCTGGTCCGCGGCTACGCCAAGACCCGCGAGCCCGGTGAGCGCTTCGCGCAGTGGGCGGCCCGGTCCGGTGAGGACGAGCTGCGGTGAGCGACGCCCACGCCAGCGCCTTCTACTGCCCGTACTGCGGCGAGGAGGACCTGCGCCCGGTGCCCGAGCCGCACGGTGCCTGGCGCTGCTCCGACTGCCTGCGGACCTTCGCCGTGACGCTGATCGGCATCGGCGTCCCACCCATCCAGGAGGCCAGGACATGAGCGTGCTCACCCAGCGATCCGAGGCGCTGCGCGCGGTGGCGAGGCTGGCCCAGGCGGAGCTCGCCGGGGCAACGGCGCAGGAGGTGCTGGCCTGGACGGCGCAGACCTTCGGCAACCGCTTCATCGTCGCGTCCAACATGCAGGACGCCGTGCTGATCGACCTGGCCACCCGGGCGCGGCCGGGGGTGGACGTGCTTTTCCTGGAGACCGGGTACCACTTCGCCGAGACGATCGGCACCCGGGACGCGGTCGCGGCCAGCTACCCGGTGCGGATCATCGACGCGCTACCCGAGCAGACCGTCACCGAGCAGGACGCCACCCACGGTAAGGACCTGTTCGCCCGCGACCCGGACCGCTGCTGCCAGTTGCGCAAGGTGATCCCGTTGCGGGCCACCCTGGCCGGCTATGACGCCTGGGTGACCGGCGTGCGCCGGGTGGAGGCTCCCACCCGGGCGGACACCCCGCTGGTCGGCTGGGACTCCCGGCACGGCCTGGTCAAGGTCAACCCGATCGCCGCGTGGAGCGACGAGGACATGGCCACCTACATCCACGCGCATGGCGTACTGGTCAACCCACTGGTGGCCGCCGGCTACCCGTCGATCGGCTGCGCTCCGTGCACCGCGAAGCCGGCGCCAGGCGCCGACCCGCGCAGCGGCCCGTCGGCGGGCCGGGCCAAGACCGAGTGCGGGCTACACACATGAGCGCCGCCGGGATTATGACCTCAACCGGGATGGACCGGCTGACGGCCCTGGAATCCGAGGCGATCCACATCATTCGGGAGGTGGCCGGCGAGTTGGACCGGCCGGTGCTCCTGTTCTCCGGTGGCAAGGACTCCACGGTGCTGCTGCGCCTGGCGCGCAAGGCGTTCTGGCCGGCACCGATGCCGTTCCCGCTGCTGCACGTGGACACCGGGCACAACTTCGACGAGGTCCTGGAGTTCCGCGACCGGGTCGTGGCCGAGCACGGGCTGCGGCTGGTCATCGCCCACGTGCAGGACTGGATCGACGACGGCCGGCTCGTCGAGCGCCCTGACGGCACCCGCAATCCCTTGCAGACCCTTCCACTGCTGGACACGATCGCCGAGCATCGCTTCGACGCGGTGTTCGGCGGTGGACGCCGCGACGAGGAACGGGCTCGGGCCAAGGAGCGCATCTTCAGCCTGCGCAACGCCTTTGGCCAGTGGGAGCCACGCCGCCAGCAGCCCGAGCTGTGGAACCTTTATAACGGCCGGCACTCCCCCGGCGGGCACGTCCGGGTTTTCCCGCTGTCCAACTGGACCGAGCTGGACGTGTGGCGCTACGTCGGGCGGCAGGGCATCGAGCTGCCGTCGATTTACTACGCGCACGACCGGGAGGTGTTCCGCCGCGACGGGATGTGGCTGACCGCCGGTCCATGGGGTGGGCCTCGCCGGGGGGAGATCGTCGAGACCCGCAGGGTGCGCTACCGCACGGTGGGCGACGGCTCGTGCACCGGTGCCGTCGAGTCCCGCGCGTCCACAGTGGATGAAGTGCTCAACGAGGTGGCGGCCAGCCGGCTCACCGAACGCGGTGCCACCCGGGCCGACGACCGCCTGTCGGAGGCCGCCATGGAGGACCGCAAGCGGGAGGGGTACTTCTAACGATGAACGATCTTCTGCGGGTGGTGACTGCCGGCAGCGTGGACGACGGGAAGTCCACCCTGGTCGGTCGGCTGCTGTATGACACCAAGTCGGTGTTGGTCGACCAGATCGAGGCGGTGCACCGCGCGTCGGCCGACCGCGGGCTGGCCACACCGGACCTCTCGTTGCTGGTCGACGGGCTGCGGGCGGAGCGCGAGCAGGGCATCACCATCGACGTTGCCTACCGCTACTTCGCCACCCCAGCCCGCTCGTTCGTGCTCGCCGACACTCCCGGGCACGTGCAGTACACCCGCAACACCGTCACCGGCGCGTCCACCGCGACACTGGCGGTGCTGCTCGTCGACGCCCGCAACGGCGTGGTCGAGCAGACCCGCCGGCACGCCGCGGTGCTCGTGCTACTCGGCGTGCCGCGTTTGGTGCTGACCGTTAACAAGATCGACCTGGTGAACTTCGACGAGGCGGTGCACACCGTGATCGCCAAGGAGTTCGCGGCGCTGACAGGCGCACTGGGCTGGGTGGACGGCGCAGTGTTGACGATCCCGGTGTCGGCGCTGCACGGGGACAACGTCGTCGCCCGCTCGCAGCGCACCCCCTGGTACACCGGTCCGACGCTGCTTGAGCACCTGGACAGCGTTCCGGTGCCCGTTGAGCGGGACCGCACCGGGCTGCGCTTCCCGGTGCAGTACGTCATCCGCCCCCGCACGTCGCACTACGCTGACTACCGCGGCTACGCCGGCCAGGTCGCCGCCGGCATCGTGCGGCCCGGTGACGAGGTCGTCGTACTGCCGGGTGGACACCGCAGCCGGGTGGAACGGGTCGACACCCCCGACGGTCCGCTGGACCGAGCCGGCGCCGGCCACAGCGTCACCCTCCTGCTCGCCGACGACCTCGACGTCTCCCGCGGCGACCTCATCGCCGCGGCCGCCACACCGCCCCGGCAGACCACCGAGCTGGACGCCACGCTGTGCTGGCTGGTCGAGCGCCCGCTGCGAGCCGACGCCCGGCTGCTCATCAAGCACGGGACCCGCACCACACCCGGCATCGTCACCACGCTCGGCTCCCGGCTGGACACCGACACACTGGCCACTGAGCCTGCTGACTCGCTTCAAATCAACGACATCGGCCAGGTCAGCCTGCGCACCGCGGAACCGCTACCGGTGGACGACTACGCCGCCGCCCGCGCCACCGGGTCATTCCTGCTCATCGACCCCGCCGACGGTGTCACACTGGCCGCTGGGCTGATCGGCGGCGACCTACTCTCCCCGGGCCTCTGACCCGTGCGCCGCTTGCTGATCGTCGCCACCGCCGTGCTGACCGTCCTCGGCTTGCTCACCGGCTGCGCTCGACGGCAGACCGGCGAGACGGTAGCCACCGACCAGGGACCGGCCGCGCAACTACGGCTGGGCTACCTCCCTAACATCACGCACGCTGCGGCGCTCATCGGTGTTGAGCGGAGCTTGCTCGCCGGGCAACTGGGCACCACGGCCCTGTCCGCCCAGACCTTCAACGCTGGCCCAGACGCGGTGAACGCGCTGTTCGGTGGCTCGCTGGACGCCGCGTTCATCGGCCCCGGCCCGGCGATCAACGCGTTCAGCAGGTCAGGCGGCGAGGCGGTGCGGCTGGTCGCCGGGGCGGCCTCCGGCGGTGTGCAGCTCGTCGTCCGGCCCGAGATCACCGCGCCGGGGCGCCTGGCCGGACGCCGGATCGCCACCCCGCAGCTGGCGAACACCCAGGACATCGCGCTCAAGACCTGGCTGGTGGCCCAGCAGCTGGCGCCCGGCGCTGTGCAAGTTGTCAACATCGACAACGCGCAGGCGGTGAACGCCTACCGAGCCGGGCAGCTCGATGGTGGGTGGTTGCCCGAGCCGTACGCGACCCGCCTGGTGTTGGAGGCCGGAGCGCACGTGCTGGTCGACGAGGCGTCGCTGTGGCCGCAGCGGCGCTTCCCCACCACGGTACTCATCGTCCGTACCCAGTACCTGCAGCAGCATCCGCAGACCGTGGCCGCACTGTTGCGCGGTCTGCTGCAGGTTGAGGACTACGCCCGAGCCGACCCCGCCGGCGCCAAGGCCGTCGTGAACTCCGCGCTGGGCAGGCTGTCCGGCAAGCCACTGACCCAGCCCGTGCTCGACCGTGCCTGGGGCCACATCACGATCACCCCTGACCCGCTGGCCGACCGGTTTCCCCGGCTCGCGGCCGACGCCGTCACCGCTGGCGTCGCCACGTCGGCGCCGGATCTGCACGGGTTCATCGACCTCGCGCCGCTCAACGCGGTCCTTACCGCAGCCGGCCGGTCCCCAGTCGACGCCGCCGGTCTGGACAGGAGATGAGATGACCGCGATCCTCGAACGCCCCCAGCTGACCAAGGCCGCACCAGCGGTCCAGCTGTCGGGCGTGTCCAAGGTGTTCGGCCGGGGTCGGGACGCGGTGACCGCGCTGGAGGCCGTCGACCTGCAGGTGGCGCCCAGCGAGTTCGTCTGCCTGCTCGGTGCGTCGGGCTGCGGCAAGTCCACGCTGCTCAACATTGTCGCGGGGCTCGACCAGCCCAGCACGGGCCAGGTCGTGACGGTCAGCTCACGACCGGCGGTGATGTTCCAGGACGCCGCGCTGTTGCCGTGGCTGACCGCTGGGCGCAACGTCGAGCTGCCGCTGCGGTTCGCCGGGATGGGCCGCGCCGAACGTCAGGAGCGGGTGGAACGGCTGCTGGAGCTGGTTCGGCTGGGAGGGGCGGCCGGCAAGCGGCCACACGAGCTGTCCGGCGGGATGCGCCAGCGGGTTGCGCTGGCCCGGGCGCTGGCCGCCAGCCTTGGCGCCCGGGATGGTGCCAGCTCGGGGCTGCTGCTGATGGACGAGCCGTTCGGCGCGCTGGACGCGATCACCCGCGATGTGCTCCAGGCCGAGTTGCTAAGGGTGTGGCGCACCACCGGCACCGCCGTGCTGTTCGTCACCCACGACGTCCGGGAGGCGGTGCGGCTGGCCCAGCGGGTGGTGTTGCTGTCCTCCCGTCCGGGCCGGGTCGTCGGTGCGTGGCGTACCGCGGGTGCGGATCTGGATGCGCTCGCCGGAGAGATCACAGATGAGCTACGAGCGGCGATCTCCACCCATGCCCGGTCCTGACCTGGCGCCCACCCTGCGGGCCGATGATGAGCGGGTCGAGGCCGGGCTCGACGCGCTGGACACGCCAACACCGGCCGCCCGGCCGCTGTGGCGCCGGGCGGTCTCGACCGTGGGCCGCCGCTGATCGCGTTGGTCGCGTTCATCGCGGTCTGGCAGGCGCTGTGGGCGTCGGCGGTGTTCCCGGAGTACAAGGTTCCGGCGCCGCTGGCGGTCGGCGATCAGATCTGGGTGCAGGTGCGCAACGGCCAGGCGCTATCCATCCTGTGGACCTCGGTGCACCGCGCCGTTCTTGGATTCACCGCTGCAGTCCTGGTCGCCACCCCGCTGGGGCTGGTGGTGGCCAAGGTGCGGGTAGTGCGCTCGGCGATCGGCCCGCTGCTGACCGGGCTGCAGAGCCTGCCGTCAGTGGCGTGGGTGCCGGCTGCGGTGCTGTGGTTCGGGCTCACCGATGCGTCGATCTACTTCGTGGTACTCATGGGCGCGGTGCCGTCCATCGCCAACGGACTGGTCGCCGGGATCGAGGCGATCCCGCCACTGTTACCCCGGGTTGGCATAGCGATGGGCGCCGGGCGCTGGCATACCGCGCGGCATATCCTGCTGCCCGCCGCGCTGCCCGGCTACCTTGCGGGTTGCAAGCAGGGCTGGGCGTTCTCGTGGCGCTCGCTGATGGCGGCCGAAATTATCGTCAGCTCGCCGGCGCTGGGGTTGGGGCTTGGGCAGTTCCTGCACAACGGGCAGTCCCTCAACGACATGCCGATGGTGATCGCCGCGATCGGGCTCATCCTCGCGGTGGGTGTCGGGATCGAGCTGCTGGTGTTCCGCCCGGTTGAGCGCCGGGTGCTACGGGCACGGGGATTGGCACTGGCGACATGAGCCCCTTGAGATGGGGTCCGGTCACATGAGCCCGGTCACATGAGCACGGCGCTGGTGGCTGTGGCGCACGGTAGTCGCGATCCCCGCTCGGCGGCGGTGATCACCGAGCTGGTGGAGGTGGTGCGGGTCCGACGGCCAGACTTGGACGTGCGGCTGGCGTTCCTCGACCTGTCCGCGCCGCGGCTGTCCGACGTGCTGGCCGGGCTAGCCGGCACTGGTCACCGGCGGGCAGTCGTCGTGCCGCTGCTGCTCGGGCGGGCCCATCACGCCCGGGTCGATGTGCCCGGCGCACTGGCCCGTGCCCGGCTCCGACCCCCTGCGCTTGAGCTGCGCACCGCTGATG
>JALZCN010000090.1 GCA_030863045.1 Actinomycetota bacterium
GACCAGCAGGAGTCCGCGCGTCGCCGCGCCGAGCAACCCGCAACCGCTGCCGAGCAGGAGGTCGGCCTGGTACGGGCGTCGGTGGACGAGCTGGCCAACCCGCTCACTCCGGCGCTGGCAGGTGGCGCCGGCTTGTCCGCCAGCGTCGGCTCGATTGCCGACGCACTGATGATCGCCGGCGTGCTCGGCCTCAACGCGCTGATCGGCGGGATGCAGCGGCTCGGCGCGAACCGGGCGCTGCGCGCGTTGAGCACAGCCCACGCCGGGCAGATCCGGCTGCGCCGGGACGGCGTCGAGCGCACCGCCTCGGCCGGGGAACTCGTTCCCGGCGACGTCATCGAGTTGGTTGCTGGCGACGCCGTCCCCGCTGACTGCCGGCTGCTCGACGCCATCGCGCTGGAAGTCGACGAGGCCAGCCTCACTGGCGAGTCGACGCTGGCCACCAAGGCGGTGCAGGCCACCGCCGCAACGTCGCTCGGTGACCGGCAGAGCATGCTGTACCAGGGCAGCATGGTGGCGGCGGGACAGGCGACCGGCGTCGTCGTGGCCACCGGTGACCGCACCGAGATCGGACGGACCGCGCGGCTGGCCGGGGAGGCGCCGCCGCCCAGCGGGGTGCAGGTCCGGCTGACGGCGCTGACCCGACAGACGTTGCCGGCGTCGATCGGCGCCGGCCTCGGGCTGCTGGGCATCGACTTGATGCGGGGCAGTCCGGTCAATCAAGCACTGGGTCGAGCGGTGAGCCTGGCCGTGGCCTCGGTTCCGGAGGAGCTGCCCTTCGTGGCGACGGTCGCCGAGCTCGCCGCCGCCCGCCGGCTGTCCCAGCGCGGCGCGTTGGCGCGCAACCCGTCCACCATCGAGGCGCTGGGCCGGGTGAACGTCTTGTGTTTCGACAAGACCGGCACTCTCACCAAAGGCCGCATCCGGCTGCGCGAGGTCTCCGACGGCCAGCACAGCGCCGAGCTCGACCAGCTCGACGAACACCTGCGCCAAGTCATCGCGGTGGCGGTCCGGGCGAGCCCATGGCAGGACGGCGAGGTGCCGCACCAGACCGACCGGGCCGTGCTGCGCGGCGCCCGGAAAGTTGGCGTCACCCCCGACGAGGGTCTCGACGAGGTGCACCTGCTCGACCAGCTTGTCTTTGAGCCCTCCCGGGGGTACCACGCGGTGCTGTGGCGTTGCCGTAGCCGGCACCGGCTCAGCGTCAAGGGCGCGCCCGAAGTGGTACTTCCCCGGTGCAACAGGTGGCGCCGTGCCGACGGCACACGGCAGCTCGACGCCGCTCAGCACCGCCGCGTCGAGCAGGAAGTGGAACGGCTGGCCCGCCGCGGCTACCGGGTGCTGGCCGTCGCCGAGCGCACCGCCTCCGAGCGTCCCGATCTCGACGAGTCCCGGCTGCACGATTTGGAGTTCTGCGGCCTGGTGGCGCTGGCCGACCCGGTCCGGCCCACGGCCGCCGAATCCGTTGGCACCCTGCGGCGAGCCGGTGTCGACGTCACCATGCTCACCGGGGACCATCCGAGCACAGCCGAGGCCATCGCCGCAGAACTGGGCCTCCTCAACGGGGGGCGGGTCGTCACCGGCACCCAGCTGGACGGGATGGACGATGGGCAACTCGCCGCCGCGCTCCCGGACATCTCGGTGTTCGCCCGCGTCGACCCGGCGCAGAAGGCGCGGATCGTGCGCCGGCTCCGTCACGCCGGGCGGGTAGTCGCGGTCACCGGAGACGGGGCGAACGACGCCCCGGCGATCCGGCTGGCCGATGTCGGCATCGCGCTGGGCAAACGCGCCACCCAGGCGGCTCGCGACGCCGCCGACGTGGTCATCACCGACAACCGGATCGAGACGATCACCGACGCCATCATCGAGGGCCGTGGGATGTGGTCATCGGTCCGCGACGCGCTGTCCATCCTGCTCGGCGGCAACCTCGGGGAGATCGCATTCACTGTCGGGGCGGGGCTGCTCAGTGGTCGTGACACGCTGAACACCCGGCAACTGCTGCTCGTCAACCTGCTCACCGACGTGCTGCCGGCGATGGCTGTCGCCGTGCGCCCGCCGCCGGACATCACGGCGGAGCAGCTGCTCGCGGAGGGGCCGGAGGCCTCGCTCGGCTCGGCGCTCACCCGAGACATGTACCTGCGGGCCGCCACCACGGGCGGGGCCGCTGCGGCCGCCTGGCTGTTCGCCATGCCGGTCAGCTTCCCCGGGCAGGCGAACACCACAGCCTTGGTCGCCCTGGTCGGCGCGCAGTTGGGCCAGACGATGGCCGTGCGCGGTCGCACACCACTCGTGGTGGGCGCGGTCGTCGGGTCCGCGGCGCTGTTGGCGGCCATCGTGCAGGTCCCGGGAGTGAGCCAGTTCTTCGGCTGCCGGCCACTGCTGCCGCACCAGTGGGGCATCGCACTGGCCGCGGCCGGTGTGGCCACCATTACGGCGTTGCTGTGGCAACACCTGGACCAGCCGGCCTCGGATTCATCGACAAGCCCGAGTGTGTCGCCAGACCAGAATGAGTCAACACACTGAGCTTCCCCGTCATATGGCCTTCATCTGACGGCCATCCGAGGACCGTTCGCTGTCCACCCCGCCGACCTACCGTCGCCTGGACTGGGCTGCTCCGAGTCTGGGCAGCTCCGAGTTGGGCACCTATCGACCCTGGAGGGTTCATGGCGGACTTTCTTGCAACCCTGCTGGCCAGGTTCGCGGCAGCGCTGATCGAGGACCTTGTTGCGCGCCTGGTGCGGGCCGTGTTCCGCACTGCGCTGACCATCCCCGCCGGCTGAGGCACTCAACCCGGCTCACCGCGGCGCTTGCGATGGATCACCCATCCCAGGTCCGCCAGTGCCACCACGGCAAGTACCGCGAGGACCGCGCCAAAAGCCGTCAGGCCTGCCCTGATCGTCAAGACCGCGGCGACGGCGCAGAACACCAAGCCGAAACCGGCCAGCACGGCGCGCAGGGTCAGCGCGCTGCGGGCCGGCGACGCCCCGCCGAACCCAGCGGTCGGGTCGTGGTAATCGGGCAGTCCCCTTTCGTAGTCCTCCCGGGTGCGCCGGGGGCGCTTGCCGTCCTGTTGTGACACAACGTTCTTCTCCAATCCCGCACCGACCTCACGTCGCTCGCTAGAGTCGCGAGGTCGACAGAAGCTGTCCTATGCGGCGCGCAGCGCTGATGTCCGTCGTGACGAATGGGTACCCCGGATTACGCCGGCAACGGCCGGTACTCAGGAGATGCACCATGACGACCCGCGACGGCAGTTCCGATCCGTGTTGCGTGCCGGTGCCAACACCGCGATGGCCACCGGCAGCGAGTACGGCGAGCCGGGCGAGCAGTTCGACGAGCGCCCGTTGCGTCCGAACGAGGCGGCGCTGCTGGCAGATCTCACGGGATCGGGGGACGTGACCGAGGCTGTGGAGGACTCGGCGGCCGCGGAACGGGCAGTCGAGAACGATTCCATCTTACCGGTCGACGTGGGCAGCCACGACGACGAACAAGACCCATTGACTGCCGGAGTTCTGCGCTCCGCCGGACAACTGACGCGGCGAGCGGGAGGAATTGATGGGCCAGGGTCGGTTGACGGGGAAGCGAGCGCTGGTTGTGGGCGGCAGCCCGGGAATCGGTTCGACGATCGTCGAGCGCTTCCGCGAAGAAGGCGCCGACGTCATGGTGGCAGACCTGCGCGGCGGCGACATCGCGATCGACGTGCGTGATCCATCACAGGCCGCACGTGCGGTCGAGACCGCTATCAGGCAGCTCGGTGGGCTTGACACGCTGGTGTACAACGCCGGCGTGGTCCCTGCCGGTGGGATCGCAGACCTTGACTTCGAGGCGTGGAGCAATGTGATGCGGATTAACGTCGACGGCGCGTTCGCCAGCGCGCGGGCCGCCTGGCCACACCTGCAGGATGGCGGCGGCGCGGTTGTCACGACGGCGTCCGGCGCAGGGATCCGAGCGATGCCAGATCGGATCGGCTACTGCACGTCGAAGGCCGCACTGGTGATGCTGACACAGTGCTTGGCGCTGGAGGGGGCACCATACGGCGTCCGGGCGAACGCAGTCTGCCCTGGTTTCGTCGACACGCCGTCAATGCGGCGCGCGTTGAAAGACGAACCCGACCCCGACGAGGTGCTCAAGTACTTGGCGTCGCTGCATCCAATCGGGCGGATGGGGGCGTCGCGCGACGTAGCGGACGCCTTCGTCTATCTCGCCAGTGACGAGGCAGCATGGGTGACTGGCGTTATTTTGCCGGTCGACGGTGGGCTCACAACCGGACTGAGGTTCGGCTGATGAGAGCCTTCTTCGGTCTTGGACGAACGCTCCCCTCGTCGTTACGGACCGTGCCCAAGCCCGACAGCGTGGCGGCATCTCTCGAGCGTGGTCAAGGCCGCGGATCTGCCGGGGCCTGCTGGGCTCGACGGATGGCGGCCACCTGCTTTCTGCACCCTGTGGCATCGTCGCCAGCGGACGTCGTGGCGTGGTGCTTGCTGGAG
>JALZCN010000091.1 GCA_030863045.1 Actinomycetota bacterium
GCCTTCCTTGCTTAGCCCGAACAGGCGAAAGCCGGTTGATGCTCACGGTGCTGTTACGTTATCGCGCCGTGACCTCGCCCAGACCGAGTAGCCCGGCTGCCCTGCTGGCGAGCCTGCTCATCGGGGCGATCCTCGCGGGCGCCGGGTTAACCCTCGCCGTGGATGAGCCCCGATCGACGCTGACGGATGGCACCAGCGGTGTCAGCGAGGCCACCGTCGCGCCAACCGTGGATGTCCTGCCGGCACCGTTGCCCGTGGAGGCCGCCCCGCAACTTCCGTTACCAAAGGCAGTCAACCCGCAACCCTCGTTGCCAGCGGCAGCCGTCCCACGGCCACCGTTGCCAGCGGCAGCTACCTCGGGCGCTACCGACCACACGGCGCCCGTGGCGAAGCCAGACATCCCCACCCGGTCACCGATCCTGCCGAAAGCAGCGCCGCCGCGTGCGGGGGCGGGGTCGGCCGACGCCCAGGCGCCCGCTCGGTCGGTCCGGCAGGCGCCCGGCAATAGGATCGCGGCCGTGGTCGCGGCGACCAACGCGGAACGGGCGGCCGCAGGCTGCCAAGCGTTGCGGGTAGACAACCGGCTCAATGCCGCCGCTCAGCGGCATACCGTCGACATGGCCAACAGAAGGAACATGTCGCACCGTGGCAGCAACGGCAGCAAGTTCACCGACCGCATTCGTGCCGCCGGTTATCCGCGACCCGGCGCCGAGAACATCGCCTTCGGGCAGCCGACGGCAGCCAGCGTGGTGGCCGACTGGATGACCTCGTCTGGGCACCGGCACAACATCGTCAACTGCGCGTACAGGGCGATCGGCGTCGGTTTCGACTCGCGCGGCAACTACTGGACGCAGAACTTCGGCCTCTGACGACGTGTCCGTTCCGACGGCTCTTACCGGAGTACCCATTGCTCGATGCGGGACTGGGTCGGTAGCGGTTGAGAGCTCGTAATTGGCGGTACGCGAAGAGTCGCCAACTAGCGGAGGCCGGCGGCGTCCATTCCGCGAAGCTCCTTCTTGAGATCGGCGATCTCGTCACGGAGTCGGGCGGCCAGCTCGAACTGCAGCTCTCGCGCCGCGTTCATCATCTGGTCGGTGAGCTGCTGCACCAGATCCGCGAGCTCGGCGCGAGGCATCGACGACGTGTCCCGACCCTCCAGCACGCCGGCGCTGCCCCGCGCTCGCCCCGGCTCACCCGCGGCACGCTTGCCCCGCGAGGCGTTGCGTCCAGACCCTCCGACTTGCACCGTTTCCGTGGTGTCACTGGCCTCGGCGTAGACCCGCTCGAGAATGTCGTTGATCTTCTTGCGCAGCGGCTGCGGGTCCAGCCCGCGTTCGGTGTTGTGGGCGACCTGCTTGGCCCGTCGCCGGTTGGTCTCGTCGATGGCCCGGCGCATCGAATCGGTGACCGTATCGGCGTACATGTGCACCTGGCCGGACACGTTGCGGGCGGCGCGGCCGATGGTCTGGATCAGCGACGTCCCGCTGCGTAGGAAGCCCTCCTTGTCGGCGTCCAGGATCGCCACCAGCGACACCTCGGGCAGGTCCAGACCCTCACGGAGCAGGTTGATCCCGACTAGCACGTCGAACTCGCCCAGCCGCAGCTGCCGCAGCAGCTCCACCCGGCGCAACGTATCCACCTCGGAGTGCAGATAGCGCACCCGAACGCCGAGCTCGAGCAGATAGTCGGTGAGGTCCTCGGCCATCTTCTTGGTCAGCGTGGTGACCAGCACCCGCTCGTTGCGTTCGGCGCGGATACGCACCTCATGCACCAGGTCATCGATCTGGCCCTTGGTGGGTTTGACCACGACCTCTGGGTCTACCAGGCCAGTCGGGCGGATGACCTGCTCGACGAACTCACCACCGGCCTGGGCCATCTCGTACGGCCCCGGGGTCGCCGACAGGTACACCGTCTGCCCGATCCGGTCCTGGAATTCCTCCCAGGTCAGCGGCCGGTTGTCCAGCGCGGAGGGCAGCCGGAAACCATGCTCCACCAGGGTGCGCTTGCGAGAGGCGTCGCCTTCGTACATCCCCCCGATCTGTGGCACGGTGACATGCGACTCATCGATGACCAGCAGGAAGTCCTCGGGGAAGTAGTCCAGCAGGGTGGCCGGGGCCGACCCGGGCGCGCGCCCGTCGATATGCCGGGAGTAGTTCTCGATGCCCGAGCAGAACCCCACCTGGCGCATCATCTCCACGTCGTACTGGGTCCGCATCCGCAGCCGCTGGGCCTCCAGCAGCTTGCCCTGCTTCTCCAACACGGCGAGCCGGTCTTCCAGCTCGGCCCCGATACCTGCGATGGCGCGTTCCATCCGCTCCGGCCCGGCGACGTAGTGGGTGGCGGGAAAGATCCGCAGCTCGGACACCTCCCGCACCACCTCGCCGGTGAGCGGGTGCAGGAAGTAGAGCGACTCGACCTCGTCACCGAAGAAGTCGATGCGGACTGCGAGTTCCTCGTAGGCGGGGATTACCTCGACGGTGTCACCGCGGACCCGGAACGTTCCCCGGGCGAAGGCGAGATCGTTGCGGGTGTAGTGGATATCAACCAGGGCGCGTAGCAGCGCGTCTCGACCGACCTCACCACCGACGGGCACATGGATCGATTGGTTCAAGTACTCCTGCGGGGTACCAAGCCCGAAGATGCAGGACACCGAGGCGACGACGACGACGTCGCGGCGGGTGAGCAGCGACATCGTGGCGGAGTGCCGCAACCGTTCCACGTCGTCGTTGATCGAGGAGTCCTTCTCGATGTAGGTGTCGGTCTGCGGGACGTACGCCTCGGGCTGGTAATAGTCGTAGTAGGAGACGAAGTACTCCACCGCGTTGTTCGGAAAGTAGTCCCGCAGCTCGTGGGCGAGTTGCGCGGCGAGGGTCTTGTTCGGTGCCATCACCAGCGTCGGGCGCTGCACCCGTTCGATGAGCCAGGCGGTGGTGGCCGACTTGCCTGTTCCGGTGGCGCCCAGCAACACGACATCGCGTTCACCCGCGGTGATCCGGCGCTCCAGTTCGTCGATAGCCGCCGGTTGGTCGCCCGCGGGCGCGTAGTCGCTGACCACCTGGAAGCGGCCTTGCGCCCGGGAGGTCTTGCCGAGGGGGCGGAACTCTGAGTGCGGCAGCAGATCGCGCTGCGGGGCGGTGGCCTTGGTCATGGCACTGAGCGTAGGCCGGGACCCTGACAGTGTGTCTGGTGCCGGTGCGATGCCTGCGCTGCCGGCAACTGTGCCGACCGGGTGGCGGTGGGACGCCACCGGGAGCTGCGTAGGGTCGAGCGCTATGACGGCCCCGCACGGATTGAGTGCCGAGACCGCCCACCACATCCACCCTCCTAAGGTTGAGCTGTTCGACCTGGACGCAATGACCAACACCGACCCCAAGGGGATCGTCCGCGCGGTCCGCGAATACCGGATCGAGCCGTTCGGTCTCTACGTCGCCCGCGACGTCGTCGACCACCCGTCGATCAGCGCGCTGGAGTCCTGGCTGCTTCCTGAAGTGGGGGTGCGGATCACCGACTGGTTCCATCTGCCCGGGCATGAGTGGCATGAGCACTTCTACGTTGACGTGGTGCGCATCGACGTAGACGCCAGGTGTTGGCGCACCGAGGACCACTACCTGGATCTCATCGTGCGCCCCGGCCGCGGTGTCGACGTGGTCGACACCGATGAGTTGCTGGACGCGGTCGTGGCCGGGCTGCTCAATCGGGCGGCCGCGCAGGCCGCGCTGGCCACGGCGTTCCGGACAGTGGACGGCCTCGCCC
>JALZCN010000110.1 GCA_030863045.1 Actinomycetota bacterium
AGCGAAGGTAGCCGCAGATGGCGCCCGCGCGGAGGCCGACGCAGCTGCAGCGCAGGTCGCGGTGGCGCATCGGGACCTCGATCAGTTCGCTGCCGCGAGCTTTCGGCAGGGCAGTACGGTCGGATCGCTCTCGGCCTTCCTCGGCTCGAGTAGCCCCCAGGATCTGCTGGCGAAAGCAGAGCTGCTGGATGCGGTGGGCGGTGCTCAGCTGCACGCGGTGGAGAACATGCGGCGAGCCCGCGTCGATGCGGCCAACAAGGACTCTCAGACCCGGGCGGCTCATGAAGCGGCTCAAGTCGCCCAACAGGCTGCAGCCGACGCCAAGACCGCGCTCGATACCGCCTATCGGACCGCCCTTGAAACCGAAGCGACCCAGTCGGCGACGTTCATCACCCTCCAGCAACGTAAGACCGACCTCGAGCGGCAGCTTTATGACGCGCAGAACACGGTTGCGGGGTTGCGGGGGCAGCGGCAGCGCTACGAGGAGTGGCGGATTGCGCGGGATCAGGAACAGGCGGCTGCTGCCGCTGCGGCCGCAGCAGCCGCTGCCGCCGCCGAGCGAAGCAGCTCGGCCACCGGTGGCGCGACCCGACTCGCCGCACGCGACCCGCAGAGTGTGATCAACCGCGCGATGGCCCAGCTCGGCGTCCGCTACTCATGGGGTGGCGGCAACGCCCAGGGCCCCACGATCGGCATTCGGGACGGTGGCGTCGCCGACACCTTCGGTGATTTCCGCAAAGTCGGATTCGACTGCTCCGGTCTGATGATCTATGCCTTCTCTCGTGCGCTCGGTTATTCGCTACCGCACTACAGTGGCTTTCAGTACAATTCCGGACGCAAGGTCCCACTGGCTGAAAAGCGCCCCGGCGATATGCTGTTCTGGGGTACTAACGGGACCATCCATCATGTGGCGCTCTATATTGGCCGAGAACAGATGATCGAGGCGCCATACTCGGGATCCGCGGTCCGCGTCACCTCGGTGCGCTACACGGGGATCATGCCTTACGCCGTCCGGCTGCTCTGAATCTGTCTGAAGTCACCCTTCACGCCCGTCACACCGATGCGGCGGTTGGGTCTGGCTGAACCCCCGGGACCAGTGCGCCGGAGCCGGAACGCGTGGGAGGGTGCACCAGTGAGCAACACCGACGCCGGCGCTCCAGCGCCGGGATCCAGCCCGCCTGGCCACTCCGGTCGAGTGACCACTCCAGCCAGGGATGCACAGCTCATCGAGCGGACCGTCTTCGAGGTCCAGCGCGTGATCGTGGGGCAAAACCGGCTGGTCGAGCGGATGCTCGTCGGTCTGCTGGCTCGCGGGCATCTCCTGCTCGAGGGTGTTCCGGGGGTCGCCAAGACCCTCGCTGTGGAAACGATCGCGCGGGTGGTAGGAGGGTCGTTCTCCCGCATCCAGTTCACCCCTGACCTGGTTCCCGCCGACATTCTTGGTACCCGT
This sequence comes from Actinomycetota bacterium, assembly GCA_030863045.1. Lineage (GTDB taxonomy): Bacteria > Actinomycetota > Actinomycetes > Mycobacteriales > Pseudonocardiaceae. The sequence goes on from JALZCN010000110.1 coordinate 1,451, forward strand.
ATTTACCGGCAGGGACGGGAACAGTTCGACGTCGAGCTCGGTCCAGTGATGGCGAACTTCGTGCTCGCCGATGAGATCAACCGAGCACCGGCCAAAGTACAGTCGGCATTGCTGGAGGTGATGGCCGAACGACACGTGTCGATCGGGGGTACCACTTATCCGATGCCCGCCCCGTTCCTTGTGCTGGCCACTCAGAATCCCATCGAGAACGAGGGCGTCTACCCTCTCCCCGAGGCGCAACGGGACCGGTTCCTGTTCAAGATCCAGGTGGAGTATCCCTCGGTCGAAGAGGAACGGGAAATTATCTACCGGATGGGGGTGCACCCTCCCGAGCCGCACCGGGTGCTCGACCCCGCCGAGCTGATCCGGCTTCAAGAGGTCGCCGCGCGGGTGTTCGTGCACCATGCGCTGGTCGACTACGTGGTGCGGCTGGTGCTCGCTACCCGCACGCCCGCTGAGCATGGTCTGTCCGATGTCGCCGGGTGGGTGGCCTACGGCGCCTCTCCCCGCGCCAGCCTGGGCATCGTCGCAGCGGCTCGCGCATTGGGGTTGATCCGCGGGCGGGACTACGTGCTACCGCAGGACGTCGTGGACGTCGCGGGCGACGTGCTGCGACACCGTCTGGTGCTCTCGTACGACGCGCTGGCTGACGGTGTGCCGGTGGATCACATCGTCACCCGCGTGTTGCAGACCGTACCCCTGCCACAGGTCTCCGCCCGGCCGCAAGGGACAGGACCGAGTGCGGGGAATTCGGAAGCACCGGCCGGGGTGACGGGACAGATCTGACCGATAGCCGGTCTGACCGAAGGCCGGCGTGACCGAGAGATGGCCTGACCAAGTGACGGCCCAATGATGACACCGAGCGGGCACGGCGAGCGGCCGCACTGGGCACCGCCGGCGTTGCGCGAGGGGCGTATGGAGGCCGGGCTGCGCGCGTTGGAGCTGTCGGTGCGGCGCCGGCTGGACGGCCTGCTACAGGGTAATCATCTCGGCCTGGTACCTGGGCCGGGCACCGAGCCGGGGGAAGCGAGACGCTACCAGCCGGGTGACGACGTCCGGCGGATGGACTGGGCGGTTACCGCCCGCACCACCGAGGCGCATATCCGGGATACCGTCGCAGACCGGGAATTGGAGACTTGGCTGGCGGTTGACCTATCGGCCAGTCTCGACTTCGGTACGGCGGAGTGCGACAAGCGTGAGCTTGCGGTAGCCGCTTGCGCCGCCGTGACGCATCTGACCCGGGGCGGCGGAAACCGGGTCGGTGCCGTCGTGAGTACGGGGGCGGACGTGCTCCGGCTCCCAGCCCGCGGCGGTCTGCCGCATGCCCGCGGGATGATCCGACGGATTGCCGAGCTGCCGCGCGCCGCCGAAGGCGTCCGCGGGGATCTAGCCGGGCTGCTCGAGCAACTGCGCCGCCCACCGCGTCGCCGCGGCTTGATCGCGGTGATCTCGGACTTCCTCGGCCCGCGATCTGGGGAGGTCTTCGATTGGGAACGGCCGCTGCGCGGTCTCTCCGCCCGGCATGAGCTGATAGGGATCGAAGTGCTCGATCCACGTGATCTTGAGCTGCCCGACATGGGCACGGTGGTGCTCGCGGATCCGGAGACCGGGCGGCAGAAGGAGGTCGTGACCACGCCGCTGCTACGCCGGGAGTTCGCCGCCGCAGTGAGCGCGCATCGCGACGAGGTGGCTGCGACGCTGCGGCGATGCGGTGCCGCTCAGCTCACCCTGCGCACCGACTCCGACTGGGTGTCCGACATGGTGCGCTTCGCGGTCACCCGCAAGCGCCGCTGGTCGGGAGGCGCCGCATGAGTCTCACCGGGTTCACCGCTCCACTGTGGTTTCTCCTGCTGGTGGTGGTTGCCGCATTGGCAGTCGGCTACCTGTGGATGCAACGCCGGCGGCGCCGGCAGCTGTTGCGCTTCGCCAATCTCGCCATGCTGGAACGGGTCGCGCCAAATCGTCAGGGCTGGCCCCGACACCTGCCGCCGGCACTCCTGCTGGCTGCCCTGGCGTTGTTCACCGTCGCGCTGGCCGGTCCCACCGCAGAGCAGAAGGTGCCGCGCAACCGGGCCATCGTCATGCTGGTGATCGACGTGTCTCTGTCCATGCGAGCCACCGATATCGAGCCGAGCAGGATTGCGGCAGCACAGCGAGAGGCCAGGAGGTTTGCTCACGAGCTCACCCCGGGCGTGAACCTGGGTCTGGTGTCCTTCGCCGGCTCTGCGACAGTCCTGGTTCCCCCGACCACCGACCGGATCTCGGTGATCCGGGCCATCGACAATCTCAAGCTGGCCGAAGCAACCGGCACCGGTGAGGCGATCTTCGCTGCACTGTCGTCAATCGAGGCTTTCGGTGCCGTGGTCTCAGACGCGCAAGGACCGCCGCCAGCGCGCATCGTGTTGCTGACCGATGGCAAACAGACGGTGCCGACGGCTGACGGCGACGACCCGCGCGGCGCGTTTACGGCGGCCCGCGCCGCGTTCGCCGCGAAGATCCCGATCTCGGCGATTTCTTTCGGCACCGCCTACGGCCAGGTGGAAATCAACGGTGAGCGTCAACCGGTTCCCGCCGACGACGAGTCGATCCGGCGGGTCGCCGATCTATCCGGCGGGCAGTTCTACGACGCCAGCAGCGCCGGTCAGCTCAGCGAGGTGGTCAACACCCTCGGTGAGCAGATCGGTTACGAGACCAAACTAGCCGACGCGAGTAAGCCGTGGCTGATCGCGGGAACGCTCGCTGCCGTACTCGCCGCCACCGGAGCACTGGCCATCGGGCAGCGGTTACCCTGAGCCGCGACCGAAGGGAGCGCCTGTGACCCGCTCCGTGTTCGTCACGGGAGGTAACCGCGGCATCGGGTTGGCCATTGCCCGCGCGTTTGCCAAACAGGGCGACCGGGTTGCCGTGACACACCGCGGATCCGGAGTGCCCGAAGACGTGCTCGGGGTGCGCTGCGACGTCACTGACGACGCGGCCGTGGAGGCGGCGTTCGCCGTGGCGGAGCAGGCGCACGGTCCGATCGAGGTGCTCATCTCCAATGCTGGGATCACCGATGACACGTTGCTGCTCCGGATGACCGAGGAGCAGTTCTCCCGGGTGCTGGACACCAACCTCACCGGCGCCTACCGGGTGGCCAAGCGCGCCGGCAAGAGCATGTTGCGGGCGCGCTGGGGCCGGATGGTGTTCATCTCCTCAGTAGTGGCGCTGTCCGGTGCCCCCGGCCAGGTGAACTATGCGGCCAGCAAAGCTGGACTGATCGGCATCGCCCGATCCATCGCACGGGAAATGGGCTCCCGGTCGATCACCGCCAACGTAGTCGCCCCCGGCTACGTCGCCACCGAGATGACCGCGGACGTCAGCCAGGCTCGCCGGGAGGAGATCCTCGGTTCAATCCCGCTTCGCCGCCAAGCCAGCCCTGATGAGGTCGCGGCGGTCGTGACCTTCCTCGCTTCAGACGCGGCTGGGTACATCACCGGGGCGGTCCTGCCGGTGGACGGCGGCCTGGGAATGGGTCATTGAGCTACAGCACTGATCGGCAGGATTGATCGGCAGAGTGAAACGGCGGGGGAGGAGCTCAGGTGGCGGGTCTGCTCGACGGCAAGCGGCTGCTGATCACCGGGGTGATCACTGACGCATCGATCGCGTTCCACGTGGCGCGCGTGGCACAGGAGCAGGGCGCGCACGTTGTGCTCACCGGGTATGGCCGGTTACGCCTGGTGGAGCGGATCGCGCAACGGCTGCCCCAGCCGGCGTCGGTTCTGGAGCTCGACGTGACCGACCAGGGACAGCTGGACTCGCTGGCAAGGCGACTCGGTGAGCACGTCGACGGGCTGGACGGGGTGCTGCACTCCATCGGCTTCGCCCCGGCGTCCTGTCTGGGAGGGGAGTTTCTGTGCGCGCCGTGGGAGGACGTGGCTACCACCATGCAGGTCTCCGCCTACTCCTTCAAGTCGCTGGCGGTGGCGTGCCTGCCGCTACTGGGCCGGGGAGCCTCGATCGTCGGGATGGATTTCGACAACCGGCAGGCCTGGCCGGCTTATGACTGGATGGGGGTGGCGAAGTCAGCACTGGAGTCGGTGTGCCGCTACCTGGCTCGCGACCTCGGCTCCCACGGCATCCGGGTGAATCTGGTGGCAGCCGGTCCCGTGCGTACCCTGGCGGCCAAGTCCATTCCTGGCTTCGGCGCGTTCGAGAACGCTTGGGACGGTCGAGCTCCCTTAGGCTGGAACATCGATGACCCGACCCCCGTGGCTCGTACGGTGTGCGCGCTGTTGTCTGACTGGCTGCCTGCCACCACCGGCTCGATGGTGTGGGCCGACGGCGGCTTCCACGCGGTAGGCATCTAGTTGGTATGCCTTCAAGTACCGCCAACCCGCGCCAATCAGGTCTTCAACAGCTGCCAACCCTCAGGTGATTCATGGCGCCGATCGACGCGCTACTGCTGCTTTCCTTCGGAGGACCCGAGGGCCCCGACGAGGTGCGCCCGTTCCTGGAGAACGTGACTCGCGGTCGGCAGGTACCGCCGCAGCGGTTGGACGAGGTGGCCCAGCATTACCTGCACTTCGGGGGAGTGTCACCGATCAATCAGTGCAACCGCACCCTGATCACCGCGATCGAGCAGTCACTCGCCAAAGCTGGGTTTGATATGCCGGTGTACTTCGGCAACCGCAACTGGCACCCGATGGTGGAGGACACCGTCGCCACCATGGCCGCGGAGGGGGTACGCCGTGCCGCGGTGTTCGCAACCTCAGCGTGGGGTGGGTACTCAGGTTGCCGCCAATACCATGAGGACATCGCTCGCGCCCGGACCGCCGTAGGCCTCACGGCGCCGGACCTGCTGAAGCTGAGGCACTTCTTCGACCACCCGTTGTTTGTCGCGGCGTGCGCCGATGCGCTGCGCACGGCCCGCGGGCGAGCTGACCCCGCGGCCCGGGTGGTGTTCACGGCACACTCAGTGCCGGTGGCCGCCGACGCCGCTGCTGGGCTTGCCGCACAAGGCGGCCACCGCTACTCCCGCCAGGTGACCGAGGCCGCCCGGCTGGTCGCCGCGGAAGCCGAGGTGGACGGCTACGACGTGGTGTGGCAGTCCCGTTCCGGCCCCCCGCACGTGCCCTGGCTAGCTCCGGACGTGACAGACCACCTCGACGTGCTGCACACCCGGGGGGTGCACGGTGTCGTGGTGATGCCGATCGGTTTCGTTTCGGACCACCTGGAGGTGCTCTGGGACCTCGATCACGAGGCCCGCAAGCGGGCCGCGGCGCTTGGTATGGAGTTCATTCGAGCCGCCACCCCGGCGACCGACCCTCGCTTCGCCGAGATGGTGGTAGAGCTCATCGCCGAGTACGTACGCGGCGTACCCGCCCGCCGATGCTCGCAGGTTCCCGCGGCCGGTCAGGGCATTAACGGGGAAGGCTGTGCAGCCCAATGCTGTGAGCTTCTGCGACCCCCCTCAGGTTAGGTTTGGGTAGCCGGGGCCTACCGTGATCTGACGCGCGGCGCCCGGAGCCCTGGAGTCAGCGCCGGCCGGCCCGCGGGTTCAGGGCTCGCACTGCCTCTGCG
>JALZCN010000203.1 GCA_030863045.1 Actinomycetota bacterium
GCCCAGGACAGTACGAACGCGGCGCCGATGATCGCGACGCCGAAAACCATCGCGGCCAGCAACGGAGGCAGATCGGGATGCGGCAAGCCCAGGTAGTCCGCAGCTCCCAGGTAAGCACCCGGCAGACCAACTGCGACGGCGAGCGGGAGCTGGGGTGGGAACCGGTCGGGCATGTACAGATCATGCCCCGGCGGCGGCCCGAGCAAACTTGGACGTTAGCGCTATGGGATGGCTGTCACGTCTTGCTTGCTAGCGCACTGATCATCGGTGGTGGGACATCACGCACGTGAGGCCTTCGCAGGCTCTTTAGTGGTCTTGGTTGGCGCGCAGCGCGGCGCAGACACTCGTGCAGCCGGCGCATGGCAAGCCGCAGGATGTTGCTGCCGTGCCCGATGACTCGGCCGGTGCGGCGAGCCTTCGCTTCTCGTCCTCGGTCAGTGCGGCGAACTCCTGAGCGATGCTCGCGAATACCACGTTGCTGAACGCTGCCGTGCCGGACGCCTCGAAAAGGCTGCTCCGCCCCGCAAGCACGTCATCGACCAGGGTGCGGAAGTCATTGTCGTCGCTGTGCTCGCGCAGCAGCGTGAGCGCCTCTCGAAGTTCCTGGGACAGCTCCGGTTCCCCGCACCCGACGCCTGTCGTTTCGTGGTCAGCCATCGCTCCTCATCGTGGTTTTCCTCGGAATCAGCTGGCGGCACGATCCAGCATGTCGCGGAGCGCACCGACACGTTATTGTGCACGTCGATCGTCCAACCCACACATCAGCATCTGGCAGGCCGGCTGGCGCGCAGGTACGAAGCGGTCTCACGCCAGCCGTGCGAGCCAACCGCAGACCTCCTGTGCGGTGGCTTCGACGCTGCTGTCAGTGGTATCCAACAGCGTCACCGGCGGGCTCAGTGTCGCTGCTGCGGTGCCGAGCCACCGGGCGAAGTGAAGCGTCTCGGCGATCCTGGGTTCGTCCCACTCCCGCCACGCGGGTCGGGCCCGCAGCCGCTGCGCCAGTACGTCAGGCCGGCACGTCAGCGCCAGGTAATGCACGGCGCTGAACAGCACGCGTTCAGGCAACGGTTCGAGCTCCGGTGGGGCCACAGTGCCGCACAGGAGAACCGGACGCCCGCTCTGCCCGATCATCGCGACCAGCCGCAGCCAGGTCGAGCGGAACAGCCGGTGCTCGTCGGTGGGATCGCTCAGCTCAGGCAGCCACAGGACGTCCTGTTCGAGGACCACGAAGCGATCTGACAGCCGCGGCGCCAGTACGCGGGCAAGGGTCGACTTGCCGGTACCGCTGGGCCCCGTGAGGCAGAACAGGGGTTGCCGGAGGAAGACCTGCTGATGGCCGCACTCGCCGCAGACCAGCGGCCGTTCGAGCCGGCATCCGCAGCGATCGCAGATCAGCGGGTTCATCCGGCGCTTAGCCGAAGAGGTCCCTGAGGAAGCTGCCGCGGCCATGCCTCTGGTGGCCGTAGGGACGTGGCGAGTCGGAATAGTGCCCTCCGCCGTGATAGGGGCGGGGGGAGTCCCGATGGTGGCCGACGTGGCGCGGGGAGTCAGGGTGCCCGTGCGGCCCCACGTGCGGCATGGTGCCTGCACCGTAGTAGCGCTGCTCGGCGTGCAGGATCTGCTCCAGTTCACCGTGGTCCAGGAAGATTCCCCGGCAGATCTCACACTGCTCCAGGCGTACTCCTTGCTTGTCGACGGTACGCATCGAACCTTGGCACTTCGGACATATCACGAAGCCAGCATACGATCCGTTGCGCTCAGCCCGCGGAGAGGGAGTCGATGGGCTACTCCCGCGGTCGGCGTGCACGCCCGCATCTGTGTCGTGAACTCGACCCCACCGACGTTTCCAGCGACGGCGATGTCGGTGGCGTCGAGTTCACGACGCGAAGCGGCGTAGCCGCAAACTGTTGGCTACCACGAACACCGAGCTGAAGGCCATCGCGGCTCCGGCGATCAGGGGATTGAGCAGCCCCGCGGCCGCCAGGGGCAGGGCCGCGATGTTGTACGCGAACGCCCAGAACAGGTTGCCCTTGATCGTGCCCAGGGTGCGCCGGGAAAGCCGGATCGCGTCGGCGGCCGCCCGCAGGTCGCCTCGGACCAGGGTGATGTCGCTGGCCTCGATGGCTACGTCCGTGCCGGTCCCCATGGCCAGCCCAAGGTCGGCCGCAGCCAGCGCAGCGGCGTCGTTGACCCCGTCTCCGACCATCGCGACGACCTTGCCCTGCGCCTGCAGCCGTTTGATGACATCGACCTTGCCGGCGGGCAGCACGTCGGCGATGATCTCCTCGATTCCGACCTGCACGCCAACCGCCCGGGCCGCGGCGTCGTTGTCACCGGTGAGTAGCACCGGGGTAAGGCCGAGCTTGCGTAGCTGGGTGATGGCCTGCGCCGAGGTGGGCTTGATGGTGTCGGCAACGACCAGCACAGCACGGGCGGCACCGTCCCAGGCCACCCCGATCGCGGTCCGACCCTTCGCCTCGGCCGCGGCCTTCGCCACGGCGAGGTCCGGAGGAAGCGGCTGGCTGCATTGCGCCAGCAGCGCCGGGCGCCCGACAAGCACCGCGTGCCCATCGACCACCCCCTGCACGCCGAGCCCCCCGTGGTTGATGAAGTCCTCGACTGCAGGCAGCCTCCCCAGCCGCTCCCGCGCGCCACGGGCGACCGCGGCGGCGATCGGGTGCTCGGAGGAACTCTCCAGGGCACCGGCCAGCCGCAGCGCCGCCGCCTCATCGATCCCCTCGACGGTGTGCACGTCGATCAGGGACATCTGCCCGGTGGTGACGGTGCCGGTCTTGTCCAGCACGACGGTGTCGACGCGGCGGGTGGACTCCAAAACTTCTGGCCCCTTGATCAGGATGCCCAGCTGGGCACCCCGGCCCGTGCCAACCAGCAGCGCGGTCGGCGTTGCGAGGCCGAGCGCGCACGGGCAGGCGATGATCAGCACGGCGACCGCTGCGGTGAACGCCGCGGCGGCGCCGACGCCGGTGCCGAGCCAGAACCCAAGGGTGGCAGCGGCGAGGGCGATGACGATCGGCACGAACACCCCGGAGATCCGGTCGGCCAGGCGCTGCACGGCGGCCTTGCCGTTCTGGGCCTCCTCGACGAGCTTGGCCATCTGGGCGAGCTGCGTGTCGGCGCCGATCCGGGTGGCGCGCACAGTCAGCCGTCCGCCGGCGTTGACGGTGGCGCCGACGACCGCGTCCCCGGGTGCGACCTCCACCGGCAGTGACTCACCGGTCAGCATCGAGGCGTCAACAGCGGACGAGCCGTCCTCCACCACCCCGTCGGTGGCGATCTTCTCGCCGGGCCGGACGACAAAGCGGTCACCCACCACCAGTTGGTCGGTCGGGACGCGCACCTCCGTCCCGTTCTTCAACAGGGTTACGTCTCTCGCGCCCAGTTCCAGCAGCGCACGCAGCGCCGCGCCGGCCCGCCGCTTGGAGCGGGCTTCGAAGTATCGCCCGGCGAGGATGAACGTGGTGACACCGGCGGCGACTTCGAGGTAGATGTTGCCTGCGCCGTCGCTCGGGGCGATGGTGAGATCGAAGGGATGCACCATGCCGGGCACGCCCGCGGTGCCGAACAGCAGCGCGTAGAGCGACCAGGCGAACGCGGCGAGCACGCCCATCGAGATCAGCGTGTCCATGGTGGCAGCGCCGTGGCGCAGGTTGGCCCACGCTGCCTTATGGAATGGCGCCGCGGCCCACATCACGACCGGCCCGGCCAGGGCCAGGGAAATCCATTGCCAGTAGGTGAACTGCAGTGCCGGGACCATCGCCATCGCAATCACCGGCACCGACAGCACGGTGCTACTGATCAGGCGGTCACGCAGCGGGCGTGTCGGATCGAGCTCATCCACCGCCTCGGCGGGGGCCGCGGGCGCGGACCGGGACAGCTCAGCGGTGTACCCAACCGCCTCGACCTGGGCCACCAGGGTGGCTGGACTGACCCCGCCCGGGGCGTTGACCCGTGCCTTCTCGGTGGCGTAGTTCACCGTCGCGGTGACTCCGTCGAGCTCGTTGAGCTTGCCCTCAATCCGGTGGGCACAAGAGGCGCAGGTCATGCCGCCGATCGACAGCTCGATGTCGCTGGTCGGTGCGCCGGACGGCACTGTCGCGGTGCTCATGCTCACGTCCTCCTCCCGATCAGTGTCCGTGGCCGTACGTACGGACGTCGGTGGTGTCAGGACTTGACGAGACGCGCGATGGCCGCGCTCGCTTCGGCAACCTTGGCGTCAGCAACCTGGCCGCCCTCGGTGACAGCCTCGGTGACGCAGTGCCTGAGGTGCTCGTCCAGCAGACCCAGGGCCACCGCCTCGAGTGCCTTGGTGGCGGCCGAGACCTGGGTGAGCACGTCGATGCAGTACTCGTCATTCTCGATCATTTTCGCGATGCCGCGGACCTGGCCCTCAACCCGGCGCATCCGCTTGAGGTAGGCATCCTTGTCCTGGGCGTAGCCGTTCATGCGAGTCCCTCCCGGATCGATTCTAGGATACCATAGAGGGGTACCGTTTCTCCCAAGATGCTGACACGTCAGAGCCGCAAGCCCCTGTGCACAGCGCGCGACGCAGGTCGCGGACGACCTCGAGGCGGTCGTCCGCGAAATTTTCAACAACTCCGTACTGGCCCGTGATGCTAGATCGCGGGAGGTGGGCTCAGCGCCGGCGGGCGTACTTCCCGGTGAGTTGGGCTTGGGCCAGCACCTTGCCGGAGAGGGCATGCGGCAGGTCCTTGCGGGGGCTGGCACCTTCCGCCAGGCCACTGGGCTCGGACAAGGCGAGCAGGGTGAAGATGAAGCGGTGAGCCTTTCCGATCGGGGGACATGGTCCCGCCCAATCCGTCCGGCCATAGTCGTTCTTGCCACCGAGGGCTCCCGCGGGCACCTTGCCCTCCTCCAGCCCACCGCTGGCGGGGTTGAGCCCAAAGAGGACCCAGTACACCTGGGTTCCGCCCGGGCCGTCGGGGTCTTCGAAAAGCAACACCAACTCTGCCGTGCCTTCCGGGACCTCTGACCACGCCAGCGGTGGTGACATGTTGTCGCCATCACAGGTGTACTGGACGGGAAGGAAACCGTTGTCGTCAAAAGCCGGGCTGGTGAGTGTGAGCGCCATAGTGGCTTGATACTACTGCTGAGTGCTCAGTTGGCGCGGATGCTGTCCAGAAGCTGGCCGATGCGTTGCGCGACCTGCGCGAGGGTCGCAGGAGCCAGGGTGGTCCACGCCGATCCATCCGGAGCGCGCAGCGGCTGCAGGGTGTATCCGCCGCGCTCCGTGGCGAGGTAGACCAGCACGGCACTGGCCGGGTGCCGGGTGCCGTTGCGGTCACGGCGAGCGGCGCCGAACTTCCCGCCGCCAGGTTTGGGCCCCCGCACCATGGCCGCGAACGACTGCGCGTCGGTAGGTTTCACCCCGCCGCAAACCAGCCGCTTCTCCAGTTGGTGCCCGGTGAGCCCGCGCCGGCCGTCCTGGGCGGGTCGAGCCAGCAGCTCCGAAGGCACCGACACCGATGATCCTGGCCCGGCGGGGCGATCAGGTAGCTGCCGGGCAACCGCGGTGCACAGCTCGCCGGCCGGGCCGGTGCGCACCACCAGCCGATGCTCGTCGAGCATCGCCAACCCTGCCCACTCGCCACGGG
>JALZCN010000208.1 GCA_030863045.1 Actinomycetota bacterium
GCCCATCGCCGGCATCCTGGGTGACCAGCAGGCGGCCACGTTCGGGCAGGCCTGCTTATCCGTCGGAGAGGCCAAAAACACCTACGGCACCGGTAACTTCCTGCTGCTCAACACCGGCACCGAGAAGGTTCGTAGCCGTAACGGACTGCTCACCACGGTCTGCTACCAGCTCGGATCGCAGGACCCGAGATACGCGTTGGAGGGCTCGGTGGCGGTCACCGGGTCGCTGGTGCAGTGGTTACGCGACAACCTGGGTGTGATCTCCTCGGCGGCGGAAATCGAGCCCCTGGCCGCTACTGTCGAGGACAACGGTGGGGCCTATTTCGTGCCCGCGTTCTCCGGGCTGTTCGCCCCGCACTGGCGCCCCGACGCTCGGGGCGCCATCGTCGGCCTGACTCGTCACGTCAATCGGGGGCATCTGGCAAGGGCAGTGCTGGAAGCTACCGCGTTCCAATCCCGTGAGGTACTCGATGCGATGAACGCCGACTGTGGCGGGATTGCCGGCTCAGCCGGCGGTGGCGGGATTGCCGGCTCAGCCGGCGGTGGGGCTGGGCTGACGTCGCTGAAGGTGGATGGCGGGATGGTGCGCAATGAGCTGCTCATGCAGTTCCAGGCGGACATCCTGGGCGTCTCGGTGATTCGACCCGCGATCACCGAGACCAGCGCGTTGGGCGCCGCCTACGCCGCTGGCCTTGCAGTCGGATTCTGGTCGGGTGTGGAGCAAATCCGGGCCAACTGGGTCGCGGATCGGCAGTGGGAGCCGACGATGGATCCGCCGCAGCGGGAGGCGCTCTACGCCCAGTGGCGCAAGGCGGTCATCCGGACGCTTGACTGGGTGCCCGACTGACCGCACGGCGCCGGGTGAGTACCAACGCCACACCGGATCCTGCCGTGGCGAGCGCGCCACCGACTGTGAGCGACACCGCCAGCATGCTCACCTCGGCCTGCGGGGACGCTTGGCTATCCGAACTGCTGACCGGCGCATCAGGCACCGCCGGCTGAGCCGGCAATCCGGCCATCGCCACCGGGGCAACACCCAGCAGGGCCGCGCTCGCGATCATCCCGCAGGCGACGATACGCATTCGCAACCTCCTCCTACCAGCCGTCTACTTCCCAAGACGCTTGAGCACACCGAGGGTTGCTTGGCAAGCTGCACATTCAGTTGCATCTGAATACGTAGCGTAGCCAACGGCGGTGGCGGGAACACCGGAACACATCGTGCTGCGGCTACGCTATCGCGCGTGCCGCTCTACGCCGCCTACGGGTCCAACATGGACCCCGCACAGATGATGCAGCGCGCGCCGCACTCGCCGATGGCGATGACCGGATGGCTAATCGGCTGGCGGCTGACCTTCGGCGGCGAGGACCTCGGCTGGGAGGGGGCGCTGGCCACCGTCGTCGAGGACCCCCTTTCGCAGGTCTTCGTTGTGATCTACGACGTGACCCCGGAGGACGAAAAGCTACTCGACCGGTGGGAGGGCGGCGATTTCGGGCTGCACAAGAAGCTTCGACTGCGGGTGCACACGCTCGATGGCTCGGTGCTCGCCTGGCTCTACGTACTGGACGCTTACGAAGGAGGGTTACCCTCGGCCCGCTACCTCGGCGTTATCGCTGATGCTGCCGAGGCGGCCGGCGCTCCAGAGGACTACGTCGCGGAACTGCGCACTCGCCCATGCGCCGACATCGGTCCGTGACCGCATGCGCGCGGAATTGTGCCAAATAGCTGGAGGGGTGACCGCATTACGGTCACCCCTCCAGAGCCGACAGCTTTGCACGCGATAGAGGTAATTCGCGCGGCGGTACTCCACGACTGGGGGTAGTCGGCTGCCCCAGTACCGCCCTGAGCGTAGCCACCGGCCATGCCGGTGCCATCCCCTAGCCAACGGCACCGTATGTGCTCACCGGCTGACAATCAGCTGGCGTTGACTCAGCCGCGGCCGCCGTCAGCGTCGCCACCGGGCCCACCGATTCCGTTACCGGCGGAGTTGGTCTGGGTGCCCAGCAGGTTGATGTTCAGCAGGTTGACGCCGATGCCGCCCTGGCCGCTGCCGCCGGCGCCGCCCTGGCCGCCGTCGCCGCCGCCACCGTGGCACCCGTCGCAGCCGCCGGCGGGGAACACGGACAGAACGGTACGGGCCGGAAGCAGTTCCACGTGCTGCCCGTCGATCTCAGCAAAGCTCACCGCGTGAGACATGCATATCCTCCTCAGAGTGGCCCAGCTCGGGCCGGGAACAGTATGCCTTATCGACCGCATTGTCGATTTGGCTAATCAATACGATGACGAAAGGAGGAGCGCCTGACAACACCCATTCGCCACCTATCTTTGCATCCCGCCACCTAGCCGCGAAGCCGATTTCTCGACTACTAAGTCAGCGCCAACGGTTATCCGTCTCCCCGCAACTTTAGTACCTAGCGCACGGCCTCCTACGAGCTTCCCAGCCGACATTATTGCTGGTGAGCGCGTTAATGCGGGGTGCACATAAGACGTGGGGACGGTGCCGTCAGCCGCCGGCACATCTGCTGGCTGCGAGCGCGGTGCAGCCGGCGTGCACCGTTTGCGGGTAAGGCCGTAGGCCATTACCGAGGATCACTGGCGATGGCTACCTAGTCACCGCGACAGCCGGCTACACAGCGATGATCAAAGATCACGCGATGCTCACGGCTGACGGACAACTTTCCCGCGGAAGCAGGCGAAACGCCACCACGTAGCCGATCGCGATCGGCTGTATCCCGTAACCACCCGAGCTACCAAGTTCGCGCTCGGCCACGGCCGGCTGTCGTCAGGCTAGCGCGGCCAGAGCGGCGTGCACCATGACCCGCACGCCGAGCGGCAGCGCGCGCTCATCGAGGTCGAAGGTCGGCTGGTGCAAATCAAACTGCGGGCCCTCACCAGGCCAGACGCCAAGGCGGCACATTGATCCGGGCAGGTGTTCGAGATACCAGCCGAAGTCCTCGCCACCAGAGGACTGGTCAGTGGTGGTCAGCGCGTCCGCACCAAGCGCCGCAGCGACACCGTCGCGCAGCAACCCCGTGCTGACCAGCTCGTTGACCACTGGCGGCACGCCTCGGACGTGGCGCAGGTCGAAGCCCACCCCGGTAGGCGTGAGCAACGCGGTGACCAGCGAGCGGACCAGTGGTTTGAGATCCTCCCAGACCCCGTGGTCCCCGGTGCGCAGGGTGCCGCGGACCCATCCGTGTTCAGGAACGGTGTTGGCGGCCTGGCCGGCCTGCACGGCACCCCAGACGAGCACGGTGCCCGAGCGTGGGTCTACCCGGCGCGACAGCAGCGTCGGTAGGCCTGTGATCAGGGCGCCGAGCGCATGCACCAGGTCAGCGGTGAGATGCGGGCGCGCGGTGTGCCCACCCGGCGAGGACAGCCGTACCTCGAGCATGTCGGCGGCTGAGGTGATCGGTCCGACCCGAGTGCCGACCTGGCCGACCCGCAACCGAGGAGCGCAATGCAGCGCGAAGATCCGGTCCACACCGGACAGGCCGGCGGCGCCGACGACGTCCACCGCGCCACCGGGCATCACCTCCTCGGCTGGTTGGAAGATCAACCGGATTCGGCCAGGTAGCGCCGGGGCAGACGCTAGACAGAGCGCTGTGCCGATCAGGATCGCGACGTGCGCGTCGTGCCCGCAGGCGTGCATCACGCCGTCCACAGTGGAGGCGAATGGCAGGCCGGTGCCCTCCGACAACGGTAGCGCGTCGATGTCGGCCCGCAGCGCCACACACCGCGAGCCGGTGCCGACGTCACAGATCAAGCCGGTGCCGCCGGGCAGCACCGTGGGGTGCAGGCCGGCGCTACTGAGCTGTTCGCCGATCAGTGCGGTGGTGCGGTACTCCTGATAGGCAAGTTCCGGGTGGGCGTGGACCTGCCTGCGCCAGCCGACCAGGTCAGCGCCGTGCTTCGACAGCCACTCGTCCAACCAAGATGGACCGCGACCGGCCGCAACGTCTGGAGGCGCTCCAGTTGGGTGCAGCAGCAGCCGACGCAGGCTGATCGGATGCCGCTCAACGGCGGCTGATGAGGTGGGCCCCCCAGTACTCATCCGGTGATTCTGCCTGACGACGATGATCGCAAGAGACGCGGATCAGAACCTCTCAGCCGGCACGTAGGTACCCCACACCTCGCGAAGCGCATGACACACCTCACCGACAGTGGCGCTCGCGGCCAGCGCCCGCTTCATCGAGTACAGCACGTTACAGCGCACGTCCTTCGCCGCGCGCCGTAGGTCATCCAGGGCGCGACCGACCTCGACCGACGATCGCGCCGAGCGAAGTGCGCAGAGCCGTTCTCGGGCCCTGTCCTCGATCGCCGGATCCACCCGCAGGGGCTGGTAAGGATCCTCGCTGTCTTGCCGGTAGCGGTTAACCCCGACTACCACCCGCTCACCGGATTCGACCTCGACGGCTGTGCGGTATGCCGTCTTCTCGATCTCCGACTTCTGAAAGCCCGCTTCGATGGCGCCCACCGCGCCGCCGAACTCGTCCACCTTTTCGATCAAGGCTACCGCGGTGGCCTCGATCTCATCGGTCATCGCCTCGATCGCATAGGAGCCGGCGAAGGGATCGACTGTGGACGTCAGGTCGGTCTCGTGGGCGAGCACCTGCTGGGTGCGCAGGGCCAGCCGGGCGGCTTTCTCTGTGGGTAGCGCGATCGCTTCGTCGTAGGCGTTGGTGTGCAACGACTGGGTGCCA
Organism: Actinomycetota bacterium; assembly: GCA_030863045.1. Lineage (GTDB taxonomy): Bacteria > Actinomycetota > Actinomycetes > Mycobacteriales > Pseudonocardiaceae. Next base: position 4,702 of record JALZCN010000208.1, read on the forward strand.
CCGAAAATCGCGGCAATCGCCTGCGTGGTGACCCGGATCAGGTTGACCTCGGGTTGTTGCGCGGTGAGCTGCACGCCGGCAGTCTGGGCGTGGAAGCGCAGCATCAGTGACTTGGGATTGCGCGCACCAAAGCGCTCCTTCATCATTCGAGCCCAGATCCGTCGGGCCGCCCGAAACTTGGCAACTTCCTCAAGGAGCGTGGTGCGGGCGACGAAGAAGAACGACAATCGTGGCGCGAACTCGTCGACGACCATCCCGGCGTCCAGCGCCGCCTGCACGTACTGCAATCCGTTGGCC
>JALZCN010000232.1 GCA_030863045.1 Actinomycetota bacterium
CCCGTGGCCGGCCTCGCGGCCTTGGCCACCGTGGACCCTGGCCTGCCTCGCCACACCGCCGCCTCGGCGTACCTCCGCGAGAAGGTGGGCGACCTTCAGACCGCGGCACGGCTGTATGCCGACGCCGCCCGGTCCGCCCCCAACCTCGCCGAACGTCACCATCTCACCCGGCAGGCAGCGCGGATCAGTCAAGCGCTGCGTGCGTGAGCCTGTTGGCCAACCACTCCCACAAGGCGAACCCTTGCCGTGCACCCGCAGGACCCGGTGTCCATGCTCCTCGCCCACGTCTGTGATGTCCGCTGTGCAGGCTTCAAAGATCCGCAGACCCAACAAACCCAACATCGTCACCAGCGCGAAGTCGAACACATTCGCTGATTCGCGGGCCGCCGTCAGCAACGCCTCGAACTGCAGATGCGACAACCCGAGGGTTGGTGACTCCGCCGGCACGAAGGGTCGACGCACATAGTCGGCGGGTGAGTGCTCCAGGACCGCGTCGATCACGCAGGTGCGGTAGAAGCCAGTCACTACCGCCATCCTGCGCGACACCGTGGAGGGCTTGAATCGCCGATTTCCTGCATCCACCGGACGTAGCGCTCGATCTGCGCCCGCTACGCCGTCAGGGGAGCGAGGTTGTGGTCGGTGCGCCAAGCGAAGAATAACCGCAGGCCCGACTCGGTGTGCATACGAGAGATGCCGGTGTAACGGCCCAAATACGCAGCCGCCGCCAACCGCAGAACAAGGTCATCGTCATCATATGAGGAGGTCAACGCCTCCGGCGTGGTGGTCATGGTCACCACGGTCAGCCGGCCTCCACTACCAACGTCCGATCACCTACGTCGCGGCAATAGAGGACGTTTGCGCGGTTGCCTCATCATCCCCTATGACGACTTCCTACGGCAGCCCGCCGACGTCTTGACTGCCAATCGTCGTATACCAGTAGAGGATCCGCGCGTCCTTGCGGTGACGATCGAGGAGCCGAGGTTGTCACCTTGTGACGCGATCCGGTCTCGGGTAGTCGTTTTTGCGGCGAGATCCGTCGTTTGTGCATGGCTCGCATGGGTCCGCCCTGGACCAGAGTTTGGCGAGCTGGCGCGCGCGGTGACTCTGGCCTGGTCATCGATGATGGCCACGTCATGATGCTCTTGTGACCAGTCGATGCCGCAGGTTTTGGTCAACAGTCCTCCTCGGTGAATGATCGACAGGGATCAAGCCAAGGACCCCCGCGGCACCCTCATGGCAGCGCTCATGGCGCGACACCTCACCAGCCGGCTACAGATCCAGCAACTGGTGGGGCCGCCGTCTACATAAAGGCCCGCCACGGCCGGTGAAATCTCAACGGTCACCCCGCCAGCGGCTCAATCTGCACCCTGCCGGTCCAACCCTCAAGATTCAGGCAGCGACACCCTGGCTTCCCCATGAGGTGAAATCGCCGACTAGCCGCTGCCCCAGCTCGGTGGCGCTGAAGTCACCCGCGAGCAGGTCGGTGCTGCTCACCGGCTGCTCACCGGCCACGGTGGTGCGTTTGTAGACACGCGGCTGACAGACCCGCAACCCAGCTCGCGCATCAGATCGGCCACCAGCCCCACGCTGGCCAGATGACCTTCGCGGTTAAGGGCAGCGGCCACCCGCCGACAGCCGTAGGCCTGCCGGGAGTTGTTGAAAATCCGCTCGATGTGCTCACTTAGCTCCCGGCGCCGCGCAGCGGCCGGGGTCTGGACCTGATGGCGCCAGGCGTGCCAACCGCAGGCAGCTGTAGGTTGGCCTTGCCCGTGGGAGGCGACCCTGCCTCGAACTCGGCAGGTCACGTACCTTGCGGTTTAGGTTCTGCAAACAGCTCGTGACTTCCCTTACGTCTTTGCCGCGCCCGGCGACCTGAGCCCAATGCTCGACAACCTTGCCGCGGGTTGACCGGACCATCTTTGAGGCAATCTCATGCCGGCTTCGCTGCTTCACCAGCGGGCCAGGACGCGGCAGGCCCCACCGGAGCCCTGTTCCCAGGGCACATCCCCACCACCGCTTCTGCCCCGCGCGGTGGGATCTGCCCGAGGTTGGCGAGGTTCTCCAGGCCATACCGGTCGGCCCCGAGGAGTCGCTTGTGGACGGGAAAGGCGGTCGACGCCCCGATGTCCAGGCTCAGGGTGTCGACTCCGAGGGCGAGGATGCCACGTTGCTCCAGCAGCCACTCGACGGCCTCTAGGCCAAATCCCGGGAAGTGCAGCCTGCCATCCGGACCTGGGTTGCGGTACGTGGCCGGGTCGTGCACCCGTGGCTCCCATCCCGAGTACATACATACGACGGCGCGGTCGGGGATGCGGCCGTGGCGGCGCTCGTAGTCTCGCAAGTCACCGACTTCCACCATGGCGTCAGTATCTTGCTCGCCCCGGCCGGACATGTCGATCACCGCGATGGGGGCGAACATCTCCTCCGGGTCAAGCTCGGGGACCAACCGACCGCCGGGCGCAGCGTGTCCCGGCG
>JALZCN010000115.1 GCA_030863045.1 Actinomycetota bacterium
CCGCGACGCCGGCTGACGGGCCAGCGCCGGAGCGGGCCCAGGTCTGGGAGTGCCCGGACCTGGTGCGGGGTGGGCCGCAGGAGAGCTATCCCCGCTGCCGCTACTGCTTGATGCGCCGTTGGCCTGAGACACCTTCCCCGCGTCGGAGGGAAAGGAGTCACGAAGCTTTCGCGCGACCGGCGCCTCCACCGTTGAGGAGGCCGACTTCACGTATTCACCGAGGTCGGCGAGTTTCTTGAGAACTTCTTTGCTTGTGACACCGAGCTCTTTCGCCAGCTCGTGCACGCGGGCCTTGCCTGCCACTGCTCTCCTCACTGATGGAGCCGGCGGCAATCCCGCTCGACCCCGTTACTAACGCATGTCCATCGCTGTCAGAGCTTCACGGCTGCGGGTACATGTCGGATCGACCTGCTCTCTACGTTGACCGGGCACCCGGGTGATTCCGGGAGTCGGGTGTGCCCCCGGCGAACCGAGGACCGATGGCGTGTTCAGACGGCTGAGTGAGGTAGGCGTGCACCGGGGCAGTGTCGAGCGTTCCCACGCGTAACGCCCGCGGGAACGCCCGGCGCCGCTCGGCGAGACGCAGACACCCGATATCGGGGTGCATCCACGCGCCCCGACCGGGATGCCGACGCCGCGGGTCCGGGACCAATGTCTCGTCCACCGCTACCACACGCAGCAATCCGGAAGCCGCCGCCCTGGTCCGGCAACCTACGCAGGTCCGGATAGGCTCGGCGGGCCGCTCGCGGCGGCGGTGCCGGATCTCGTCCGGGCAGGCGTAGACCGTCCCCCGACGGCGGGCCGTCATAATTCTAGCGCGCACCCGAGCCCGGTGGAGAACCGGCATTGGTCACCGGTACCTCAGTGTGCGGTGCCGCGTGCTGGGCGCGGGCTGCCGGGGCCGCCACCGGGTCCGCGTCGCTGCGAATGTCGATCTTCCATCCGGTCAGCCGGGCGGCCAACCGGGCGTTCTGGCCCTCCTTACCGATCGCCAACGACAGCTGGAAATCAGGCACCACGACCCGGGCCGTTTTGGCTCGGGCATCGATGACCTGCACAGAGATGACCTTCGCCGGAGACAGAGCGTTGCCCACGAACGTCGCTGGATCGTCCGAATAATCGATGATGTCGATTTTTTCGCCGCCCAACTCGCTCATCACGTTGCGGACCCGCTGGCCCATCGGCCCGATACAGGCGCCCTTGCCGTTGACTCCCTGGACGGTCGACCGCACAGCGATCTTGGAGCGGTGCCCGGCTTCCCTGGCCACCGCGGGAATCTCCACGGTGCCGTCGGCGATCTCAGGAACCTCCAGCGCGAACAACCGGCGGACCAGGTTGGGATGCGTCCGAGACAACGTGATCTGCGGTCCGCGCAATCCCCGGGACACGCCTACCACGTAACACTTGATCCGCTCACCGTGCCGGTAGGTCTCCCTCGGCGCCTGCTCCACCGGCGGTATCACGCCCTCGATATCGCCGATCTTGACCACTACCACGCCACGGGCGTTCGCCCTGGCGTCGCGCTGCACGACGCCGGCGACGATCTCACCCTCCTTGGCGGAGAACTCGCCGAAGGTGCGCTCGTGCTCGGCATCGCGTAACCGCTGCAGAATCACCTGGCGGGCCGTGGTAGCTGCGATCCGGCCGAAGCCCTCGGGGGTGTCGTCCCACTCATGGCGGACACTCCCGTCGTCATCGAGCTCCTGCGCCAGCACCCGGACCAGACCGGTTTTACGGTCGACATCGATCCGTACGTGCGGTTGGTGGCCGTCGGTGTGCTTGTACGCGGTGAGCAATGCCGTCTCGATGGCCTCAAGCACCGTCTCGAAGGAGATGTCCTTATCCCGTTCAATGGCGCGCAGCGCGGCGATGTCGACGTTCACCGTTCCTCCAAATCCTGCCGTCTCGCGCCGTCGAGCGCAGCGAGCTCGGCGGCTGGCGGCTGGCGGAATTCCACTTCCACCACCGCGCGGCGCAGCTGCGCATAGCGCACCCGGCGAAGGGCTCCTGACACCAGCAGCGTGACGCCCTCGTCGTCGCAGTCACCGATCCGCCCGACCAGCTCCGCACCCTCTGCCTGCACGACCCGGACCAGCCGCAGCCGGTTCCGTCGCCAGTGCCGAGGCTGGGTCAGCGGCCGATCCACCCCCGGCGAGGTCACCTCGAGGGTGTAGGGCCCCCCGAGTAGCTCGTCGCAGCCGTCCAGCGCCTGGGACACCGCACGGCTGACCGTGGCGATGTCGTCCAGCCCGACGCCGGTGTCCGAATCGATGATCACGCGGACCAACCAGCGCTGGCCCACGCGTACCTGCTCCAGATCCTCAAGCTCGAACCCGGTGCCGACCACCGCGTCGCGCACCACCGACTCGACCGCTGAGTCGGAGTTCGCGGGTTCAGTGGTCACCATGGTCTCCTGCCTGGAAGTGACTGTCTGTCTGTCGATGTGGCGATGCGGGCGACGACCAGCGCGGGGGCGCGCGCCGGTCGAGATCACCCAGGGTATCGCGTCGCAGGAACTATCTGCGCCAAATGGATCACGGTGCTGCGCACGGGCGGGCCAGAAGGCTGGCAGGATGGCCAATCGTGCCTGAATCTCGCCACAGCCGACGCCGCATGCTGGGCGCCGGGGCCGCGCTGCTCGTCGCCGGTCCGACCGTGCTGGCCGGGTGCACAGGTTCGACACCGGTGGCGCCCGAGGAACCGGATCCGCTGGAGCAACCAGCCCGGCGCGCTGAGGCCGACTCGGCCCTAGCACAGGCAGTGGCCCAGATGGCAGCTGAGATCGCACACCAGGTGGACGGTCAGGCACAGCCCGCCTTGGTGACGGCAGCCACGGCACTGGCCGCTGATCGAATGGCGCACGCGATCACGCTACGCACCGAGCTGCGCCGAGCCCGGCCGAGGACGGTTCCCAGCAGCAGCGCTCCCTTAGCCCCGCCCACACCTGCGCCACCACTGGCCGTTGCTGATCTGGCCAGCGCTCGTGCCGCTGTGTTGCAGGCGGTACAGGTGGCCCAGGATGAGGCGTCCCAGCTGGTGGCGACGCTGCCGGGCCACCGCGCAGCACTGCTGGCGTCGGTGGCCGCCTGCTGCGCAAGCCACGCCGCGGTCTTGCCATGACCGCTCGCTGTGCTCTCGCATCCCCCGATATGGAGTCATACGGGGGCGCTCAGGCCCCTTCTGACCCCGATATGTCTCCATGTCGGGTTGATGAATCATGAAAGACGTGCCGGTGGATGCGCTGCAGGCTGCGTTGGCGGCTGAGCATGCGGCGGTGTGGGTTTACGGGTTGGCGGGCGCATTCGTACCGGATGAGTTGTCCGGCCAGCTCCAGGAGGCTGCTAGCGCCCACCAGGCTCGGCGCGATGCCACCGAGCGGACGCTGATCGACGCACACGCCCAGCCGGTGCCGGCCGAGCCGGGTTACCTCACGCCGGAACCGGTCACCGACGTCGCGTCAGCGCTGCGGCTGGTGATCACCGCGGAGACCGACGCGGCCGCGGCCTGGCGCTCGGTACTCGAGCGCAGCCCTGCCGATCCAGTCCTGCGCGCCGCCGCGCTGGACGCACTGACCCAAGCCGCCGTCCGGGCG
>JALZCN010000299.1 GCA_030863045.1 Actinomycetota bacterium
AGCCAACATCGGGATCCCCGGCGCTGCCCTTCGATAGATCGCCCGGGTGCGGGCCACCAGGTAGGCCAGCGCACGGCTCACGCGGAGATCGGATCGTCCAGTGCGGCGGCACCAACCGAGGAGCTCACGGTCTACCCCGAAGGCAGCCAGCTCCTCAGCGGGCAGGTAAACCCGTCCGCGGTCGAGGTCCTCCCCGATGTCACGGAGGAAGTTGGTGATTTGAAAGGCGATACCGAGTGCGGCGGCGTACGGTTCAGCCCGCTCCCGCGGAACCACGGTACCCAGGATTGGCAGCACCTGCAGGCCGATCACGGCTGCCGAGCCGTGTACGTAGCGGGCCAGCTCGTCGAACGTCCGGTAGCCAGCCACGCCGCCCTGCTCCACCGGCCGATCCATCCCCATCGAAATCATGAAATCTGTGAAGTGCTGTGGATCGATCTGGTAGCGGATCGCCGTGTGCACGGGCGCGGCCAGCACCGGATGCTTCGAGCGACCCCGCTCCAGCCCCGCGTGCAGCTCCCGAGACACGGCGTCGAGCTGCGCGAGGCGCTGCGGCCATGGCCGGGTGTCGGCGAGGTCGTCGACGATGTCGTCGGCATAGCGAGCCAGCCCGTACAGGGCATGGATTGCGGGCCGTCGATCGGGGGGTAGCAACCGGGTCGCCAAGAAATAGGTGCGGCCGTGCACGGCGTTGAGTTCGCGGCATCGGATATACGACGCGCGTAGCGCAGGGTCGGTAATGCCTGCCGCATCGAGTTCCCGGCTCATTCCTTGGCCGCCGGTACGGGATACTGGAGCTGAGTGCGCCCACGCACGCCGAGCGGGTCACGGCGTAGCAGCGAGGTCGCCGCGACCAACGACACCGCCAACACACCGAGCTGGTACGGCCAGGAGGTGAACGCGCCCTCCCCGGTGGGATAAGTGCACAGCACCAGCCAGGTCGAGGCGGCGACTGCCCACGCCAGCGAACGTGGCGGCCACCGGAGAGCCGCGCCGAGGACCAGTGCCCACGTGAGGTACCACGGCAGGGTGGCCGGTGCCAGTAGTGCCGACCACAGCAGAGCGATCGCGGCACACCGCACTGCCGCCGGACCGCCCTCCCTTGCCAGCCACCACTGCCGGGCGAGGATAACCAGGAAGACTCCCGTGCCCAGCAGCCGGCAGACCATGATGAACGGGTGGCTGCTCAGGTCTCCGAATGGTGACGCCAGCGCGTGCGCCAGCTGTCCGGCGGCGGTGGGTAAGGACAGCCAGTTGACGATCAACGATGGCGCGTCCAGGGCTGGGATCCAGCCCATGCCGACGCCGGACAGCACTGTGATACCGGTAAAGGTGGCGCCGAACACCGCCAGGCTGCCGACGCCGGCCCGCAGCACTTGGGCGCTCCGGCTTCCCGGCAAGCGAGCTGCCCAGATCCACACCAGGAACGGCAGCGCGATCCCGGCCGAAGCTTTCACCGCCATTGCTGCCGTGACCAGGGCGATTCCGGCGGCGTGCCGGCGCACCAGCACCAGCAGTGTGCCAGTCGCCAGCAGGCCGATCATGAGCAGGTCGTTGTGGGGTCCACCGATCAGGTGCACAACAATCATCGGGTTGGCGATCACCAGCCACAGCGTGACGGTTGAATTGCCGCCCAGCTGGTTGGCTAGCCGGGGTAGCACGAAGGCCAGCAAGGCCAGGCCGCTGAGTAGCACCAACCGCATGCCGATCACGCCTAGGGCGAGTCGATCGCTGGTCAGCCAGTTCATCGTCTTGGCGATGAAGATGAACAGTGGGCCGTAAGGCGCTGGAGTTGTCTGCCAGACGTAATGCACGTTGTCCGCAATGGTCCCCGGCGGCAACTTCGACGGTCCGAGCAGGTAGGGATCCAGCCCGCGCAAGGCGAGTGCACCCTGCCCCAGGTAGCTGTAGACATCCCTGGTGAACAGGGGCGGTGACAGCAGCAGCGGTGCCGCCCACACCGCAGCGGCGACCTTCACCTGTTGGTCGCTTGCGGCGCCGCCAAGGACGTCGCGGCCCAGGCGCACCCAGGCCCACACGATCATCGCGACGCCGAGGTAGAGCACCACGGTGGCGAGGTCGCGGCCGTGCCCGTAGCGGATCCACGCCAGCGGACCGCCGGTGATCAAGGGGTCGGTGACGAGGATGCCGCCGGCCCCTACCGCCATGGTGGCCACCAGCACCGAACCGGCCAGCCCGAGCAGCACCGTTGCCGACAACAGTCGGTTCGGGCGTAGCCGGTCCAGGAGTAGGACCGGCTCATCTCGAACGGAGGCTGGGCCGGAGCCCGGGTCGAACGGCGCGTAGCGGAACCCGCTGTGGGCTGGCACGGTTGTTCTCAGCCGCCGCTCACGGCAGTGCGCCGACGGGCTCCAGCGGCGGTAATCCGGCTGGCGGCAAGCTTGCCGGAGATGAATGCGGTGGGTACTCCAACCCCGGGCGTCGTCCCGCATCCGGCGAGCACCACGTTGGTGCGCCCGCGCACTAGATTTGATGGGCGGAAGGGACCGGTCTGGGCGAAGGTGTGTGCCGCGGAGAACGGCGTTCCGACCGCCAGGCCTTGGGCCGCCCAGTCGGCAGGGGTGACCAGGTGCTCGACTTCGATGGCATCACCCAGATCGTCGAGCCCGCGGTGCTCCAGCGTTTTAACCAGCTCGTCGCGGTACGCCGACCCGAGAGCCGTCCAGTCCAGCGGTGCGGTGTGCAGGTTGGGGCAGGGCGCGAGAATGTAGAGCAGCTCGTGGCCATCGGGTGCCAGGCTCGAGTCAGTGGCGGTAGGTCGAGTGATCAGCAGCGATGGGTCGGTCATGAGCTGTCCGCGGTAGATGATCTCGTCGAAGGTGCGCTCCCACGCTTCGCCGAAGAAGATCGTATGGTGAGCCAGCTCCGTCCAGCTCGGCCCGCTGCCCGGCTGAACTCCGGCGTGCAGTACCACCGCCGAGGGCGACCAGCGCAGCGGCACCAGCCGCCGCGGTGACCGGCCGAGCAGCCGGTGCACCACGGGTAGATCTGGCGTCAAGACCACCACATCGGCGCTTACCCGTTCGCCGTCGGCGGTGTGCACTGCGGTGATGCGCTCCCCGGAGTGCTCCAGTGCGGTCACCGTTGTGTTGTAGCGAAGTTCCGCACCGGCGTCGGAGGCCGCGCCGGCGAGCGCCTGCGGCAGCGCCCGCATTCCGCCGCGGGGAAACCAGACCCCGGCCACGGTGTCCATGTAGGCGATCACTGCATAGGCGCCGAGGGCACGTTGCGGAGGCACCCCGGCGTATAGCGCTTGGAAGGAGAACAGTCGCTGCAACCGTCGATCTTTCAGGAACCGGCCGACTTGGGTCCCCAGCCGTCCAAAGCCACCCAGCGCGGCCAACATTGCCAGGTCACGGATCGCGTCCCGGCCGGCGACCAGGTCCAGCGGGGAGTCGAAGTTACCGCCGATGAATCGGCCGATCTCCACCTGGTAGAGCCGGGTGAGCCAGTTCCGCAGCCGCCGGTAGCCATTCGCTTCCGCTGAGCCGGCCACCGCTTTGACCTGCTCCTCCATCGCATCAGCGTCGGTATGCACGTCGATGACCGAACCGTCCGCGAAGCGGGCCCGGTACGCGGGGTGAAGCGCCACCAATTCCACTCGCGCGGCGAGCGAGTCACCCACCGCGGCCAGCGCTTCGTCGACCAACTCCGGCATGGTCAGCACCGTGGGGCCGGTATCGACACGGTAACCGGAAAGATCCATCCGGCCGGCTCGACCGCCCGGGTGAGGCTGGGCCTCCAACACGGTCACCCGGCGGCCAGAGCCGAGCAGATGCAGCGTCGCAGATAACCCGGCCAGTCCGGCGCCGACGATGACGACGTGGTCGGTCGGTCCGGGCACGGTGCGCACGGGGAGCACGTTACGCGGCGTCGCGTCAGCGCACTCTGCAGGTGGCTTGCGTAGCAAGCTCAGCCAACCGGGCGCCGGCTGGTTCGGTCACGTCAGCGGTGCACAGGCTGCCCAGTGCTGAGTTCGTCAGCGTGGTGATTCGGCGTTCCACCTCGGCCACGGCACCGAGCTCGATCAGCAACTCGCGGACCTGGGTCACGGCGTGCTCGTCGGCGTGCGGATTTCCGATGGCGCCGCGTAGCAGGTCAGCGGCGCCGGTTTGGCGCTTTTCGTCAGCCGCGCGCAGACCACAGGCGAGGAGTAGCGTGCGCTTGCCCTCGCGCAGGTCGTCGCCAGCGGGCTTGCCAGTGACCCGGGGATCGCCGAACATGCCCAACAGGTCGTCGCGAAGCTGGAAGGCGATACCGATGTCGGCGCCGAAGCGTCGGTAAGCCTGCACCAGCGCGGGGTCCGCCCCCGCGATCGCGGCACCCAAATGCAACGGTCGCTCAACGGTGTAGGCCGCGGTCTTGTACCGGTCAATCCGCAGCGCGGCTTCCGGCGTCTCGTCGCCACTGGCCTGGGTGAGGATGTCGAGGTATTGCCCCGCCAGCACCTCGGTGCGCATCGCCTGCCACACCGTCTGCGCTCTGGCGAGCTGATCGGGCCACAATTCGGCTCCGCAGAGCATGTCGTCGGCCCAAGCCAGCGCGATGTCACCAAGCAAAATGGCAGTCGCTGCACCGAACCGTTCGGGGGCGCCCAACCATCCGGCCGTGCGGTGCCGAACCGCGAACTCGACGTGCACCGTCGGTGCGCCGCGCCGGGTGATGGAATCGTCCATCAGGTCGTCGTGCAGCAGGGCGCAGGCGTGGATCAGCTCCAGCGCGCTCACCGCCCGCAGCACCGCCCGAGCCTCCTGCGGGTCGAACAGGGAGCCGCCTGCTCCTCGCCAGCCCCACCAGGCAAAGGTCGGGCGCAGCCGTTTGCCCGGACCGAGTACGAAGTCGCTCAGCGTATCCACCACGGCGACGAACTGCGCGTCGATCTGGGCAGCCTCGTCGCGCTTGGCATGGAGGAAGGCGGCGAGCTCGCAGTGCACCTCGGCGCGCAGGTCGTTATCGACCGGATGTGCCTGTTGGGCTTTTGCTGGCCCGCCTCGGAGCCGAGACCGGGCTCCGCGGGTGGCGTTCCCCTCCGCCATGGAACCTCCTGCGATCGTGGTGATGACATCGCGTAGCCAGGTCTGCACTCACCGTGCATCCAGACGATAAGGGTCGTACGTGCCTACACGTGCTCGGGTTCGACCGCGGCCGAATACCGGTTCAGTTGGTCGCTCTTCAAGTGCCCGTAACTGCGGTCGGAAGCGTCCTTAACAACTACTAACTTCGTTCGCTTCAGAGCGGCAGGGCTCGGCCTAGCACGGCGAAGTCCCGGGAATCCCCGGTGAAGCGGTAGTGACGCAGCAAGTCGGTGAAGCCGAAGTGGCGATAAAGTCGCCATGCCCTCGTCGGGCCCTCTGGAGTGGACAGCAACGCGCGCGGGGCGTCGACTCTCGACAGTAATTCGGTGAGCAGCGCTGTGCCGATGCCCCTACCTTGTGCATCCGGGTGCACGTGCAGTTCTGTGAGTTCGAAGTAATCGGCGAGTTCACGATCTGCCGCCGCCGGATCGATCCGCATCAGTCCACGATGCACTTCATCGTGCCACCACTGGCCGGGTGCGCCACGGTAGCCGTAGCCGACGCCCACGAGGGTGTCGGCGTCGAATGCGGCCATGCACAACCAACCGGACCGCAGCATGTGCTCCAGCCACATCGGACTTCGATGCTGTGCTGTGCCGGGCGGATAGCGCATCGCGGTGACATAGATTCGCAGCGCCTCGTCAAGCCGTCGGCGCAACTGCGTGGCCGTCAGCTCGGCCAGCCGGACTGGTTCCCGCACGGGCATCGCGGTCATCGTCGACCTCCGGTGACGGCCGAGGTCATGGCGAAGCGGATGGCGTGGCCACGACGCACGACTCTCATCAGATCCGCCCGGGTTTCGACCTGCGCTGTTGTGCCCAGTGGGACTTGACGGCACTCAGCCCGGAGGGGTTACCCTTAAGCCGTGTCGAACATATGTTCGAACAAGAGCCCGGCGGTGGGGCGGGGGAAGCGCACCGCCGCCGGGCTCCGCCGGCTTCCCCACGGCGGAGTCGACCCCTGCCGACCATCATGACTCCCCTGGAGGCCCGCCGTGCCTGCCATTGCTCCGCTCACCCTATCCGCCGATCCGCGCTACGACGACCCGAAGGACGACAGAGCGAGTCAATTCCCGCCCAGCGTACTTCTCCTGCTCAATCAGGCTCGGCAAAAGCTGTTTGACGCTGAGTGCGCAACCCGCGCGATAGACCGCTATGCGCAGGCACACCTCGCAGCGCTGCGCGCGGCGGCCGCGGTGCTGGCAGCGCGGGCCCGGCCGCGCCGTCGCGCTCAGCCGACCAGCGTGTGGGTCTTGCTCGCCACGGTCGCGCCGGAACTTGCGGAGTGGTCGGCGTTTTTTGCCGCCACCTCGGCTACCCGGGCGGCGGCCGAAGCTGGTGTACGTCGCGTGGTGACCGACCGCGACGCCGACGACCTGGTCCGGCAGGCCGGCGACTTCCTCACCCGCGCGCGTCGCGCGGCGGCGAAGGCGTCCCCATGACGGTTCCGCGGGCGCTGATCGATTACGGCCGGATGCTCGAGGTCATCGAGTTCGAGGGCGAACTGATGCTCACCACGGCGGCCCGAGCCTTGCCGCACGCGGCGCAGGCGGAGGTGCCTGGCTGTCCGGATCGCACCTTGGAAGAGACCCTGCGGCATGTAGGCAGCGTTCATCGGGTAACCCGCTTGTGGGTACGCGACGGCCGTCGACCCCAACAATGGCAGCGTGCACCGTCGGACGACGAAGCCCTAGTTACTTTCGTGCGAACCGGTCTCCGTGAGCTGCTCACCGAGCTGGGTCGGCATGACCCAGCTGAACCCTGCGACACCTGGTGGCCTGCCGACCGCACCTACGGCTTTTGGCGGCGGCGAATGACTCACGAGACCACCGTGCATCGCGTCGACGTTGAAGCTGCCGCTGGGGGACCGGTACATGCCATCGATCCCGAGGTGGCCCTTGATGGCATCGACGAAATCATGTTTCTGTGGTTCGGTCACCGCCTCGGCGAGCTGAAGATGTCGTCGCCACGCCGGGGAGCGGTCGCTCTGTCGGCCGCAGATCGGCGCTGGTTAGCATTCTTCGAGCCGGGCCGCTCCACGGCTCGGCGAATCGAGGAGGCCGACACTCGTACAGCGGACGCGGTGGTGAACGGAACGCCCATGGAGCTCTATCTCTGGTCGTGGGGCCGGTTGCCCGACCAGTCGGTCCGAATCTCCGGTGACCAGGAGGCCGTTGCCCATCTGTGGACACTGTTGCGCCCAGCAACCCAGTGAGCCGATCCGGCGGCTATAGGTATCAGGGCGTTAGGCCCGTAGCCGCAGTCCTCGCGGCGTAGCGCGGAACCCGGCATCGCGAAGCAGTTCGGCCAGTTCTGAACCCAGCGCCGCCTCACCGTCGGCGCGCTCCACAGATAGCGAGCCCAACCACCCTTGTTGTACGGCGCCGGCAAGGGCGCCTACGGCGGCGCGCATGGTGCCCGTGTTCTCGGTGAAAGACAGTAGCGACCGGCCCCCGCGTTCGACATAGAGCACAGCAGCACCGTCCACGAGAATGGCCAGCGCCCCGGCCTTGCGTCCAGGTCGGTGCCGAACACCACCTACCGTCTGGGGCCAGGGCAGGGCGGCCCCGTAAGGCTGGGCGGGGTCGGTGGCAGCGAGTACCACTGTGGTGGCGTGGTGTTCGCCGGGTTGACCTACGGCGCGCAGCCGGTCGATGGCGCCCGGGACGGCGAACTGCGCGGCCCCGAGCCCCTCTACGACGTATCCGCGCCGGCATCGGCCGGAGTCCTCCATCGCCCGCAGCACTTTGTAGACGCCGGCGAAGCCGCCGGCGACTCGCTCGGTGTCTAGCGCGCCTCTGGTGAGAACCCCGTGCCGCTCGAGGAACACCTCGGCCCGGGCGTGCGCACGGCGAGTGGGATCGGGCTCCGGAATGGGTGACAGCGACCAGCGTCCTGCGGCCGTCGGGGGGCCTGTGCGGGAGGGCATCGGGAGCCGACCGGCCCGCATCCGAGCGTACCTGCCGCGTGGCGCCGATCGGCGTGGTCGGTGTGCGGCCGAGCGGCCGGACACCAGGGCCCGTAATGGCGCCAGGGAATCGTTGGTGAGCAGTCCGGCCCACACC
>JALZCN010000309.1 GCA_030863045.1 Actinomycetota bacterium
GACACGGTGCGGGGCAATATCGCGTACGGCCGCCCGGACGCCTCCGAGGAGGAAGTGCACAACGCGGCGAAGGCGGCAGCGGCACACGGGTTCATCACCGCGCTGCCGCAGGGTTACGACACCCAGATCGGCGAGCGGGGGCTCACGCTGTCCGGTGGGCAGCGACAGCGGATCGCGTTGGCCAGAGCCCTGCTGTCGGATCCGCGGATCTTGGTTCTCGACGACGCCACGTCCGCGGTCGACGCGGCCACCGAGGCCGCCATCCACACGACCCTGCGGACCGTCACCGCGCAGCGCACCACGCTGCTCATCGCGCATCGCCGATCCTCGCTGGCGCTGGCCGACCGGATCGCGGTGCTCGACGGCGGCCGGGTCATCGACATTGGGACCCAGGCCGAGTTGACCACTCGGTGCGCGCTGTTCCGGGCACTACTCGCCGGCCCAGGCGAGGCGATCGAGAATGTCGCAGCCGCCACGTCGGGGGCCCACAGCGGCGCGCTGAAACCGGGCCCGGATGGCGTCACCGCACAACTCTGGCCGCCTGACGTGCCGGCTGACGCAGCTGCCGACTCCCAGGACGGTTCACGGACCGCGCAGGCAGGGTCGGACGGGGCAGGCGCCGTGCGGGGCGGGATGGCCGCCAGCATGGTTGGCAGCGTCGGGTCGACCCCGGAATTGCGTGCAGCGGTGGCCGCGTTGCCCCCGGCGACCGCTCAGCTCGGTGTCGATGGGGCCGCCCTGACCGTTTCCGAGCCCGACTTCCGGCTGACAAGGCTGCTGCGACCGGTACGGCGTTGGCTCACCGTGGCGGTCACCCTGGTCGGGCTGGACGCGCTGGCGACCGTGGCCTTCCCGGCGCTCGGCGGCCTCGCCGTCGACGCCATCGCAGGGCATGCGCCGCATCTGCTGGCCATCGCGGTCGCCGTCGGGCTGGGAGTTGTGATCGCCAACTGGCTCGTCATCGCCGCCCAGACGGTGGTCGCGGCGCGGGCCGGGGAGACGCTGCTGTACCTGGTTCGGGTGCGTTCATTTGCTCACCTGCAGCGGCTCGGGCTGGACTATTTCGAGCGCGAGATGGCCGGCCGGATCCTGACCCGGATGACCACCGACGTGGACGCGCTGTCCACCTTCCTGCAGACGGGACTGACCACCGCGCTGGTCAGCGTCCTGACGGTGGCCGGCGTGGTCACCGCGATGCTGCTCACCAACGCCGGCCTCGCGGTGGTGGCCATGCTAGGCCTGCCGGTACTGATCGCGGCCACGGTGGTGTTCCGGCGGCTGTCGTCGGCCGCCTACACCGAGGCTCGGGAGCGGGTCAGTGAGGTCAACGCCGACCTCCAGGAGAACGTCTCCGGTGTGCGGGTAGCGCAGGCGTTCACCCGGGAACGCCGCTCGGCCCGGGTCTTCGCCGGCCGCAGCGATGCCTACCGGCGCACCCGGCTGCGGGCCCAACGCTACGTCGCCATCTACTTTCCCTTCGTCGCGCTGCTGTCCGATCTCGCGCAAGCCGCTGTGCTCGGTGTCGGCGCCTACCGAGTCGCCGCTGGGACCGTCACTCCCGGCGTGCTCACCGCTTTCCTGCTCTACCTGGGTCTATTCTTCGCGCCGGTACAGCAACTGTCCCAGGTCTTCGACGGCTACCAGCAGGCCGCCGTTGGGCTGCGACGTATCCGGGAACTGCTGAATACACCGACCTCGGTGCCACCCCCTGGTGCGGACGCCACGCCGGTGCCCGCGCGGCTGCGTGGAGAGGTCGAGCTGCGTGATGTCACCTTCCGCTACCCCGGTGCGGCGCAACCCGCGCTGGTCGGGGTATCGCTGCGCATCGCGGCCGGCGAGACCGTCGCCCTGGTCGGACCCACCGGAGCGGGTAAGTCCACTGTGGTCAAACTGCTGGCCCGGTTCTACGACCCGAGTGCAGGGGCGGTGCTGATCGACGGCATCGACGTGCGGCGGTTCGACCCGGCGGCGTTCCACCACCGGCTGGGCGTGGTGCCACAAGAAGCGCACCTGTTCCGGGGGGACGTCGCGGACAACATCAGCTACGGCGTCGGGCAAGCATCCCCAGCCGAGGTCGAGGCGGCCGCCCGGCGGGTCGGCGCGCTGGAGGCGATTGCCGCTCTAGCACATGGGTTTCGCGAACCGATCGGCGAACGTGGGCAAGGCTTGTCGGCCGGGCAGCGGCAACTGATCGCGCTGGCTCGCGCCGAACTTGTCAACGCCGACCTGCTGTTGCTCGACGAGGCGACCGCTGCTCTGGATCCGGCCACCGAGTCGGTGGTATTGGCCGCCGCCGATCGGCTCACCGAGCGCCGCACCACCGTCGTCATCGCACACCGCCTGGCCACTGCCGCCAGGGCTGATCGGATCGTGGTGCTCGACGGCGGGCGGGTGGTTGAGCAAGGTCGCCATCTCGAGCTGCTCGCGACTGGGGGGCACTACGCCCGGCTGTGGGCCGCAGGCTCGCCAGACGGCACGGTCGCTGCCTAGTTGGCCACTCTTCAAGGGCGGCCAACAGGCGAGCCCCCGCGCCCTGTGACCGCACTGCGGCCCGGGACCGCGGCTCGCCGTCAAGTGCAAGGCGGCTACGGGCGTCAAGCAACCGATGTCACCCGTCAGGGCGGCGTGCACCACCATTCGGCTCCGAATCGTGGCAGCGGTGCGTTGTTTGAGGTGCGACGCGATCGACGCGCCACGGGTCGTAGGCGCTAGCCCCCGCCGGCGGGGGCTAGCCTGGAAGCGGCTCCAGTGATCCTGAGCGGACCCGCAGAACGGATAGAAACGGATCGAGGCGACTTCTAGCAGTGTCCCGCAGCGACCACCCCGTGCAGTTCGGCCCCAACGAGTGGCTCGTCGAGGAGATGTACGAGCAGTTCCTGGCCAATCCCTCCGAGGTTGACTCCTCATGGCATGACTTCTTCGCCGACTACCGGCCCACGCCCCGCGGCGACAAGGGCGACAAGGGCGACGCGGCGCGCACCGGCGAGCAGGCAGTCCCGAAGCAGAGGCCCACCAACAGTGGCACCGTCAAGGACCGGGCCGCCGTACGAACCGAAGCACAGCACGACTTTCACATGCAGGCGCAGCGGCATCCGGACTTCACCACCCCGCTTCGAGGTGCAGCGGCCCGTGTGGTGGCGAACATGGAAACCTCGCTGGAGCTGCCAACGGCCACCAGCGTGCGCGCAGTGCCCGCGAAGCTGCTCGTCGACAACCGCATTGTGATCAACAACCATCTCAAGCGGACCCGCGGCGGGAAGATCAGCTTCACCCACCTGATCGGGTACGCGGTCGTGCGCGCGCTGGCCGACTTCCCGCAGATGAACCGGCACTACACCACCGACGACCGAGGCAAGCCGGCTGTCGTCACACCCGAACACGTCAATCTAGGGCTGGCGATCGACCTCAAGACCAGCAAGGGCCGCAGCCTCGTCGTCGCTTCGATCAAGGGTTGCGAGGTGATGACCTTCGCCCAGTTCTGGCAGGCTTACGAAGACATCATCCGCAAGGCCCGCGAAGGCACGCTCAACGCCGAAGACCTCACGGCCACCACGATCTCGCTGACCAATCCGGGCACCATCGGCACCAACCACTCGGTACCCCGGCTGATGTCCGGGCAGGGTGCCATCATCGGCGTCGGCGCGATGGAGTACCCGGCGGCCTTCCAAGGTGTCAGCGATCGAGCGCTGGCTGACATGGCGATCAGCAAGATCATCACGCTGACCTCCACCTACGACCATCGCATCATCCAGGGTGCCGAGTCGGGCGAGTTCCTACGCCGCGTGCACGACCTGGTTCTCGGCGAGGATGGCTTCTACGACGACCTGTTCGCCTCCCTGCGCATCCCTTATGAGCCGGTGCGTTGGGTGCAGGACATTCCCAAGGGTGAGGTCGACAAGACCGCGCGAGTGCTGGAGATCATCGACGCCTACCGCACCCGCGGCCACCTGATGGCCGACACCGACCCGCTCAACTACCGGCAGCGCAAACACCCCGACCTGGACGTGCTTCGCCACGGCCTCACGCTATGGGACTTGGACCGCGAGTTCGCCGTCGGTGGATTCGCTGGGCAGTCGCACATGCTGCTGCGCGACGTCTTGGGCGTATTGCGCAACGCCTACTGCCGCAACGTCGGTGTGGAGTACATGCACATCTCGGCGCCCGACGAGCGGCGGTGGCTGCAGGAGCGGGTGGAGCGGGTGCACGACAAGCCCAGTGGGGCCGAACAGAAGTACATCCTGTCCAAGCTCAACGCCGCGGAGTCGTTTGAGACATTCCTGCAGACCAAGTACGTCGGCCAAAAGCGGTTCTCGCTGGAGGGCGCCGAGACGGTGATCCCGCTGCTGGACGCGGTGTTGGACAAGGCTGCCGAGTACGAGCTGGACGAGGTGGAGCTTGCCATGCCGCACCGCGGCCGGCTCAACGTGCTGGCCAACGTTGTGGGTAAGCCGTACTCGCAGATTTTCCGTGAGTTCGAGGGCAACCTGGACCCCGGCCAGGCACACGGCTCCGGTGACGTCAAGTACCACCTGGGCGCTGAGGGGAAGTACTACCGGATGTTCGGTGACGGCGAGACGAGGGTGTCGCTGATCTCGAACCCGTCGCATCTCGAAGCCGTGGACCCGGTGCTGGAAGGCATCGCGCGAGCCAAGCAGGATCTGCTGGACAAAGGACCGGCAGGCTTCACTGTGCTGCCAGTGGCGTTGCACGGGGACGCTGCTTTCGCCGGGCAGGGTGTGGTGGCCGAGACGCTCAACCTGTCGCAGCTACGCGGATACCGCACCGGTGGCACCGTGCACGTTATCGTGAATAATCAGGTGGGATTCACCACTGCGCCGCAGTATGCGCGGTCCAGCGAGTTCTCCACCGACGTTGCGAAAACGATCGGCGCACCGGTCTTCCACGTCAACGGCGACGATCCGGAATCGTGCGTCTGGGTTGCCAAACTAGCGGTGGACTACCGCCAGGCGTTTCAAAAAGACGTCGTGATCGACATGATCTGCTACCGCCGTCGCGGTCACAACGAAGGCGACGACCCGTCAATGACGCAGCCGAAGATGTACGACATCATCGACAGCAAGCGGTCTGTTCGCAAAAGCTACACCGAGGCGCTCATCGGTCGCGGGGACATCTCCGTGGAGGAAGCCGAGCGTGCGCTGAAAGACTATGCCCAGCAGCTTGAGCATGTCTTCAACGAAGTACGCGAGTTGGAGCGCGGCGCTGTGGCGCCGAGCGAATCGGTGGAGGCCGAGCAGGCCGTGCCCATCGGGCTGGACACCGGGGTGGATCGTACTGTCATCGAGCGGATCGCCGATGCGCACATCAACCTGCCCGCAGGTTTCACTCCACACCCCAGAGTCACACCGGTGCTCGAAAAGCGGGCCAAGATGGCTCATGAAGGCGCCATCGACTGGGCCTTCGCCGAATTGTTGGCCCTGGGCTCGGTGTGCCTGGACGGCCGCATGGTACGGCTATCCGGTCAAGACACCCGGCGTGGCACGTTCGTGCAACGGCACTCGGTGTTGATCGATCGCAAGACCGGCGCGGAATACACACCGCTGATGAACCTTTCGCCGGGTCAGGCGAAGTTCATGGCTTACGATTCGGCGCTGTCGGAGTTCGCTGCGCTGGGCTTCGAATACGGCTACTCGGTGGCCAACCCGGACGCCTTGGTGCTCTGGGAGGCACAGTTCGGTGACTTCGTCAATGGTGCGCAGCCGGTAATCGATGAATTCATCTCCTCCGGTGAAGCGAAATGGGGCCAGCGTTCCGACGTTGTCTTGTTGCTCCCACACGGCCACGAGGGCCAAGGCCCGGACCACACGTCCGGTCGGATCGAGCGGTTCCTGCAGCTGTGTGCCGAGGGCTCCATGACTGTCGCGCAGCCGTCCACCCCGGCGAACTACTTCCACCTGCTGCGCCGGCACGCCCTGGACGGAGTGCACCGGCCGTTGGTGGTGTTCACGCCGAAGTCGATGTTGCGCCTGAAGGCCGCGGTGAGCCCGGTGGAGGATTTCACGGTAGGCCGGTTCGCCTCGGTTCTCGATGACCCGCTGGTCGGCGACCCATCAGCGGTGCGCCGGGTGCTGCTGTGCAGCGGCAAGATCAGTTACGAGCTCAACGCCGCCCGCCAGCAGCGGGGCATCGACGACACCGCGATCGTGCGCATCGAGCAGCTCTATCCGGTGCCTCAACGGCGGCTGGCCGCGGCACTCGATCGCTACTCGAAGGCCACCGCCGTGTGCTGGGTGCAAGAGGAACCTGCCAATCAGGGCGCCTGGCCGTTCTACGGGCTCAGCCTGCCTGAACTGATGCCCGAGCGGCTGGGCACGCTGCGGCGGATCTCCCGGCGTGCCATGGCGGCCCCTTCGGCGGGCTCCGCCAAGGTGCACGAGGTCGAGCAGCGCGAACTGATCGCCGCCGCGCTCGACGCCTGACACCGCCGGCCCAGCGTGTCGTGTGGTGCTGCGCGGTCCACGAATCGCGTACGCTGCGCCCCGCCGGTTTGGCACGGTCCCCCGAACGCGGAGGAGTCGAGATGTACTTCACCGATCGCGGCATCGAAGAGCTCGAGGATCGACGCGGCAACGAGCAGCTCAGCGTCGAGTGGCTGGCCGCCAGGATGCGCACCTTCGTCGATGAATACCCGGAGTTCGAGGACGCCGTCGAGCGGCTGGCGACGTTCTTGGCCCGGGACGACGCCGACGACCCGGAAACCTCGCACGCTGACGCGCGCAGCAGTCACCACGCATAGGCCTCGGGGGCCGGTTTGGCGCCGTTGGGCGTCGGCGGCGGGAACTGCTCGTCAAGCTGGGCCCGCAGCTGCGCGTCCAGTGTGATCGTGACGGCCCGCAGCGAGCTGTCGAGCTGCTCGACCGTCCGCGGACCGACGATCGGTGCGGTCACCCCATCCTGATGCAGCAGCCAGGCCAGCCCGACATTGGCGGGGTCCTCGCCGAGGTCGGCGCACAGCTTCTCGTAGGCCTCAATGCTTGCCTGGTGAGTCTCCAGCTTGCGGGCCGCGAACCCCGACGTGCTTCTCGAACCGCCGCCCTCGCGTTGCTTGCGAAGCACTCCGGACAGCAGTCCACCTTGCAGCGGCGACCACGGGATTATGCCGATGCCGTAATGGCGCGCGGCGGGCAGTACCTCCAGCTCGATCCACCGGTTGAGCAGGTTGTAGATGGACTGCTCGCTGACCAGCCCCATAACATGCCGCCGATGAGCGGTCTCCTGCGCAGCGGCGAGGTGCCAGCCGGCGAAGTTCGATGACCCGACATAAATAATCTTGCCTTGCTGCCGGAGCACCGACATGGCCTCCCAGATCTCCTCCCATGGGGTGGCCCGGTCCACGTGGTGCATCTGGTAGAGGTCGATGTAGTCGGTCTGCAACCGGCGCAGTGACGCGTCGCAAGCCCGCCGGATGTTCAGCGCGGAGAGCTTGGTTTCGTTGGGCCAGTCTCCCATCGAACCGTAGAGCTTGGTCGCCAGCACGGTGCGTTCGCGGCGCCCACCACCCGAGGCGAACCACCGGCCGATGATCTGCTCGGTGACCCCTTCTCCCTTCTGCCAGCCGTAGACGTTGGCAGTGTCGAAGAAGTTGATGCCTCGCTCGTGGGCTCGATCCATGATCGTGCGACTGTCAGACTCGGAGGTCTCCGGACCGAAGTTCATCGTGCCCAGACACAGTCTGGAAACCGAAAGGCCGCTACGACCCAGCTGCGTGTAGTCCACGTCTATCAGCCTCGCACCGCGGCGAAAAGGAAACCACTCGACGCCACCGTGCGCTGACGCCGTATCCCACGAGAAGAGGCCGTCGGCCAGGGCGGGAAGCGGCGCCGTGGCTCAAGCAGCCTGCCGGGCACGCTGCCATACAGAGTGGCTGCGCTGACGCGGCCGCGCGCGCCGCTGAAACCGCCTTGACCTGTACCGGGGTCGAGGTTGCAGCCTGGTGGCCGTGAGCAGCGCACTACCCGACATCGAAGGGGCTCCGGTTCGCTCTGAACTGTTCGGCCCGAGCCGCTGTACGACCACGGTCAGCGTGCTCTTGCTGATCAGCATGGTGGCGTTCGAGGCGATGGGGGTGGGCACCGCCATGCCGGCCCTGGTGGCCGACCTCGGCGCGGTGTCGATGTACGCCTGGCCGTTCGTGGCGTTCATGGCCGCCGGCGTGTTCGGCACCGTGCTCGGCGGGCGGTGGTGCGATCTGTCCGGGC
>JALZCN010000316.1 GCA_030863045.1 Actinomycetota bacterium
GCACAGTGACGAGCAGGGCGCGAAGGCCACCGCTGATGAGGTCCGTGCCACTGGCCGGCGTGCCGAGGTACGCCAGCTTGATCTCACTGCGTTGCCCGACGCCGCAGATGTCATCGACGAACTCGCCGACGCCCTTGGCGGGGTCGACGTCCTGGTGAACAACGCCGGAACGGGTTCCTCAGTACCACTGGTCGATCTCGACTACGACACCTGGCGTGAGGTTCTCGCGACAGATCTGGACGGCGCCTTTCTGTGCCTCCAGCGGGCGGCGCGGCGGATGATCGCGGCTGGGCGCGGCGGACGGATCGTGAACATCACCAGCGTTCACGAGCATCAGCCCAGGGTCGGCGCAGCAGCCTACTGCGCTGCCAAAGGCGGGCTGGGCCTGCTCAGCAGGACCGCCGCTCTGGAACTGTCCGAGCACCAGATCACGGTCAACGCCGTTGCACCGGGGGAGGTCGCCACACCGATGACTGGGCAGGAGGACATCGACGTCCACGAACAGCACCGCCCCGGCGTACCGCTGGGTCGACCGGGGGACGCGCGCGAGGTCGCCGCAGTGGTGGCACTTCTGTGCTCCCCTGCCGCGGCGTACGTCACCGGGGTGTCCTGGCCAGTGGACGGCGGGATGCTGCAGATGGGTCCGATGGCCGGCTCCCATCTACGAGCCGAGGACTGGCGCAGGCCATAGCCGGCGTCGATCGCCGTGCCGGAACGGAGCCGTAGTGGACTTACTCAAGTTCATCCAGTCCTGGCCGGTCTACCGGCAGCTGACGGGTGCCGATCCGCTCGGTCGCGGTAAGGCTGTCGAGTCGCCCTTGCACGTGTCGCTGACCGCGCGGACAGCCAACGCCGATCGGGTCGCGCGCTCGGTATGCCCGTACTGCGCCGTCGGTTGCGGCCAGATGGTGTACGTGAAGGACGAAGCCGTCACTCAGATCGAGGGTGATCCGCACAGCCCGATCTCGCGCGGGCGGTTGTGCCCGAAGGGCTCGGTGAGCAAGCAGCTGGTGACCGGCCCGCACCGTGAGCGAAAGGTGCGCTACCGGGCACCTTATGCCACTGAGTGGCGCGAACTTGATCTTGACACCGCACTGGACATGGTCACCGAGCGGGTGCTGGATGCGCGGCGCAAGGGCTGGCAGGACACCGACGAGCAGGGCAATCCGCTGCGCAGGACGATGGGGATAGCCAGCCTGGGTGGCGCCACCTTGGACAACGAAGAAAATTACCTGATCAAGAAGCTGTTCACCGCGCTGGGCGCGTTACAGATCGAGAACCAGGCCCGCATTTGACACTCCGCCACGGTTCCCGGTCTGGGAACCTCCTTCGGTCGCGGCGGGGCAACGGACTTCCAGCAGGACCTACGCAACTCTGACTGCGTCATCATCATGGGCTCCAACATGGCCGAGGCCCACCCGGTCGGTTTCCAATGGGTGATGGAGGCCAAGGGCAACGGCGCCGCCGTGATCCACATTGACCCGCGGTTCACCCGCACGAGCGCGCTATCGGATCTCTACGTGCCGCTGCGTGCCGGAACCGACATCGCATTGCTCGGCGGGGTGATCAACCACATCCTGTCCAACGAGGTCGACTTCCGCGAATACGTGGTCGCCTACACCAACGCCTCGTTTCTCGTCAGCGAGGGCTACCGGGACACCGAGGACCTCGACGGCCTGTTCAGCGGCTACGACGAGGCCAGGGCGACCTATGACCCGGCGACATGGCGCTACGAGGGCGCCTCGGCGGCCACGTCGGAGAGGAGTCAGCACCAAGCGGAGGCCCAGGAAATCTCCGCCGCCTACCAGCACGGTTCGAGCGGGCCGGTGGTCGAGGGCGCCACCGAAGGGATAGCGGCGGACCCGACCCTGCAGCACCCCCGCTGCGTCTACCAGATCCTCAAGAGGCACTTCGCCCGCTATACGCCGGAAATGGTGCAGGAAATCTGCGGCGTCCCGAGGGAACAGTTCTTGCGGGTGTGCACGGCATGGACGGCCAATTCCGGGCGGGAACGCACCGCCGCGCTGGTGTACAGCGTGGGCTGGACGCAGCACAGCGTCGGCGCGCAGTTCATTCGCGCCGGTTCGATCATCCAGCTGCTGCTAGGCAACATCGGCCGGCCAGGAGGTGGGGTCTTCGCCCTGCGCGGGCACGCCAGCATCCAGGGCTCAACCGACATCCCCACCCTGTTCAACCTGCTGCCCGGATACCTGCCCATGCCGACACCAGCGCACTCCGACCTGGCCGCCTATATCCACAGCATTCGCGGCAACAAGCAGAAAGGATTCTGGCGCAACGCGGACACCTATGTCGTTTCACTGCTCAAGGAGTACTGGGGCGACGCGGCTACCCAGGACAACGACTTCTGCTTCGGCTACCTGCCGCGCATCAACGGTGACCACGGCACCTACCGCACCGTCATGAACATGGTCGACGGCAAGGTGTTCGGTTACTTCCTGCTCGGCCAGAACCCGGGGGTGGGATCGGCACACGGCAAGCTTCAGCGGCTCGGCATGGCCAACCTCGACTGGTTGGTGGTGCGGGACCTCACGGTGATCGACAGCGCCACCTTCTGGAAGGACTCGCCGGAGATCGAGACCGGCGAGATCGTCCCGCAGCAGTGCCGCACCGAGGTGTTCTTCTTCCCGGCCGCCTCGCACGTGGAGAAGGAGGGCACGTTCACCCAGACTCAGCGGATGCTGCAGTGGCGGGAGAAGGCCGTCGAGCCGTCCGGCGACCAGCGCTCGGAATTGTGGTTCTTCTACCACCTCGGACGCCGGATCAAGGAACGTCTTGCCGGCTCCACCGACGAGCGCGATCGCCCGATCCGGGACCTGGCGTGGGACTACGAGATGCACGGTGACGAGCCGTCGGCCGACGACGTGCTACGTCACATCAACGGTCACGACCTGACCACCGGCCGGGTGGTCAACGGGTACCTCGACCTGCGGGCCGACGGCACGACGGCATGCGGCTGCTGGATTTACAGCGGCGTCTACGCCGACGGCGTCAACCAGGCCGCGCGCCGCAAGTCCCGCTTTGAGCAGGATCTGTATGCCCTGGAATGGGGTTGGGTGTGGCCGTTGAACCGGCGGGTCCTCTACAACCGGGCGTCGGCCGATCCCGACGGCACACCGTGGAGTGACCGCAAGGCTCTGGTGTGGTGGGACGCCGAGCGCGGCGAGTGGACGGGCCATGATGTGCCGGATTTCCCGAAGGACAAGCCACCGGCCTACCTGCCGCCC
The DNA here is from genome assembly GCA_030863045.1 of Actinomycetota bacterium. GTDB lineage: Bacteria > Actinomycetota > Actinomycetes > Mycobacteriales > Pseudonocardiaceae. The sequence continues at coordinate 3,246 of JALZCN010000316.1, forward strand.
GAAGGCGCGGTGGGACCGGACGCGCTGCGTGGCGACGACCCGTTCATCATGCAGTCGGACGGCAAGGGTTGGCTGTTCGCGCCGACCGGGCTGGCCGACGGTCCATTGCCGACACACTACGAACCGCACGAGTCCCCGGTGCGCAACCGGTTGTACGGGCAGCAGGGCAACCCGACGCGCAAGGTCTACGGCCGCCCGGACAACCCGTCCAACCCCTCACCGCCAGAATCGCACGGGGAAGTCTTCCCGTTCGTATTGACCAGTGCGCGCCTCACCGAGCACCACACGGCGGGTGGGATGAGCCGGACCCTGCCGTACCTGTCGGAGTTGCAGCCGGATCTGTTCGTCGAGGTCTCCCCTGAGCTGGCGGCCCAGCGCGGGCTCCAGCACCTCGGCTGGACCCATGTGATCACCAGTCGCGCGGCCGTTGAGGCGCGGGTCGTCGTCACCGACCGGATGGCGCCGCTGCGCGTGCAGGACCGGGTGGTGCACCAGATCTGGATGCCTTATCACTGGGGTCCGGTCGGCCTTGTCCGGGGAGACATCGTGAACGACCTGTTCGGCGTCGTCGTCGACCCGAATGTGTTCATCCAGGAGAGCAAGGTGGCCACCTGCGACATACAGCCCGGCCGCCGCCCACGGGGTGCGCAGCTGCAGGCCTACCTCGCCGATTACCGCAGGCGCGCCGGGATCACCGTCGCGACGGGTACCCAGGTTGCGACAGTGGGGTCGGCCGCTCCCACGCACACCGAACCCGCTTCACGGTCCACGGAGGAATGATCATGAGCGGCGACGACGTGGCGGCTGAGGCGGGCCACCTCGACCACCCACCACGCGTCGGGTTTTTCACCGACACGTCGGTCTGTATCGGCTGCAAGGCGTGCGAGGTGGCATGCAAGGAGTGGAACCTGATACCTCCCGCGAGCGGAGGTGAGCAATCGGATACAGCCGGGCTGCTCACCGGGATGTCATTCGACAACACCGGAATGCTCGGGGCCAACTCCTGGCGGCACGTGGCGTTCATCGAGCAGGAACGGCCACTGGGCAACCAGGACGCCGGGATTGCCAAGCTGCCGACCGGGCCTTCGGGCACCGAGCAGGTGACCGAGGTGGTCTCGGCATCTCTGCCGCACGCAGAGCGCGGCGGTGGTGAGCTCGGAACCACGCCCCTGCACGTCGATTCGGGACCCCAGGACCTTGGCATGCCGTCGTTCGAGCTGCCCGGCGCGGCGACCGGAACGCAGGGCCGCACAGACTTCCGCTGGCTGATGGCCTCCGACGTCTGCAAGCACTGCACCCACGCAGGATGCCTTGACGTCTGCCCCACCGGTGCGTTGCTGCGCACCGAGTTCGGCACGGTGGTCGTGCAACAGGACATCTGCAACGGCTGCGGTTACTGCGTTTCCGGCTGCCCTTACGGTGTGATTGACCGCCGCCCTGGCGACGGCCGGGCGCAGAAGTGCACGCTGTGCTACGACCGGCTGCGAGACGGCCTGGAGCCCGCGTGCGCCAAAGCGTGCCCGACGGACTCCATCCAGTTCGGTCCGCTGGAGGAGCTGCGAGCACGCGCCGCCCAGCGGGTCGAACAGCTGCACGACCGCGGGGTCACCGAAGCCCGGCTCTACGGCCACGATTCTCATGACGGCGTGGGCGGCAACGGCGCGTTCTTTCTGTTGCTCGACGAGCCTGAGGTCTACGGCCTGCCTCCCGACCCGGTCGTACCGACGCGCGATCTACCCGCAATGTGGAAGTACGCCGGGATGGCCGCGTCGGCGTTCCTCGCTGCCGCGGTCGCGGTGTTCGCCAGAGGTGGTCGCTGATGGCCGTACCGCGCGCCGAGTTCCGTTCCTATTACGGAAGGCCGGTGCTCAAGCCACCGGTGTGGGAGTGGAAGGTTCCCGCATACCTGTTCACCGGAGGCTTGTCCGCCGGTTGCGCGGTGCTTGGCGCGGGTGCCGACCTGACCGGTAGGCCGGCCCTGCGCCGAGCGGGCCGCATCGGATCCCTGGTGAGCCTGCTCGCCAGCGTCTACCTGCTGATCGCCGACCTCGGGCGACCCGAGCGTTTTCATCACATGCTGCGAGTCGCCAAACCGACCTCACCGATGAGCGTCGGCACGTGGATCCTCACGGTGTACGGACCAGGCGTTGGCGTCGCTGCCGTGAGCGAACTGCTGCCATCGACGATGCGCTCCACAATGCTCGGCACGCTGCTGGACCGGATTGCTCGACCGGCAGCGGTCTCGTCGGCGATCGTCGCGCCCGCAGTCGCCTCCTACACCGCGGTGCTGCTGTCCCAGACCGCCGCGCCAGCCTGGCATGAGGCACACCGTCACCTGCCGTTCGTCTTCACCGGCTCGGCCGCCGCCAGCGCGGGTGGGCTTGCGATGGCGCTGACGCCGGTCGAGGAGGCAGCACCGGCGCGGATGTTCGCCTGCTACGGCGCCATCAGCGAGCTCTCCGCCTCGAAGCTGATGGAAAACCGGCTCGGTCTGGCCGGCGAGGCCTACACGACTGGCCGGGCGCACCGGCTGCGGAGGTGGTCGGAGTGCCTCACCGCGGCGGGGTTGCTCGGCGCAACGCTCGCCAGCCGGCGTAGCCGCACGGCCGCCGTGGCCTCTGGTCTGGCGCTGCTCGCGGGCAGCGCGTTGCAACGCTTCGGCGTCTTCGAAGCGGGCGTCGCCTCCACCAAGGACCCGAAGTACGTGGTGATCCCGCAGCGCCAACGCCTCGACAAGGGACAACCCGTCAGGTCCGTCGGGCTGCAAAGCGACGTCCTTCATGCCCGCAGGTCAGCCCGAGGCACCGATTTGGACCTGTGATGGCCAAGCCAGGCATCACCGTGCCTGCGACTGTGGACCTGCCCGCCCGGGCCGCTCGAGTTCAACATGGTTGGCTGGCGCAGGCGGCCACTGAGGGCCTGAACACGATCGAGGAGGTTGACGTGGCTGACCAGCGTGCCGACACCGACGTCATCGACGAGCTGACAACCGACCACCGGGAGGCGCTTGAGCTTCTCGACCGCATCATGTCGGTTAGCGACGCTGAGGAGCGCCGCGAGCTCGCCGACACCGTGATCAGCGAGCTCGTCCGGCATTCGGTGGCGGAGGAAATGTATGTCTACCCCGCCATGCGCGAGCACATGCCCAACGGCGATGAGGCCGTCGAGCACGACACCCAAGAACATCAGCAGCTCGAAGAGATCATGAAACAACTCGAGGAAGTTCAGGCCTCCGAGCCCAGATTCGACGCCCTCGTACGCGACCTCACCGACAAGCTGCGCCACCACGTCCATGATGAGGAAACCGAGGACTTTCCCGAGCTGCGCGCGAGGGTGCCGCGCGACGAACTCATCAAGTTGCGAGAGAAGGTCGACACCGCAAAGAAGGTGGCGCCCACCCGTCCACATCCGGCAGCTCCCAACAACCAGCTGTTCCACAAGCTCGTCGGCCCCGGCGTCGGACTGGTAGACCGGTTACGCGACAAGCTCACCAAGCGGCCTCACGGCTGAGCGAACCCAGCCGGGCGCGCGAGCACCGTTCATGACCGGCGCGTGGGCTGCCCTGGACGTAGTCTGCGGCGGGTCAACTGGCGGGGAGCTCGCCGAGAGTCACTGGAACGGTCGTGGCTTCCCCGGGTGGTCGGATGAAGACGATTTCCACCTTCTCATTGGGCTTGTGCGTGGCGAGCACTTCCTGCAGTTGTTGGGCGGTGACAACCGGCTGGTCGCCGACCTTGATGATCACGTCGCCGTTCTGCAGTCCGGCGTTGGACGCCGGCCCGCCGGGCACCAGTCCGGAGATGCCGACGCCGATCGGCTTGCCACTCAGGTCAGTGACCGTGGTGATCACCACGCCGAGCGCCGCACGTCTGGAGTTGACTACGCGGCCGTGGGTGATCAGCTGGCCGGCGATGTCGGTCACGGTGTCGCTAGGGATGGCAAAACCGATACCGGGTGCGGTTCCCCCGACCACTGGATTGACCGCCGCCAGCGTCGGGATGCCGATGACCTCGCTGTTCAAGTTCACCAAAGCGCCACCGCTGTTGCCGGGATTGATCGGAGCGCTGGTCTGGATGGCCGACCGCAGCAGCGCACCCGGCTGGTCTCCTTCGGCCGGCTCCTGCACAGTCCGGCCGAGTTTTGAGATCAACCCCTCAGTGACCGTGGCTTCTAGGCCGAATGGGTTGCCCATGGCAAGCACGATGTCGCCCACCTCGAGCGCGGAGGACCGCCCGAACCTCGCCGGCTTGAGGCTCGGCGCGCCGTGAACTCGGATCACTGCAAGGTCCTCGGGTGGATAGGAGCCCACCAGGGTGGCGGGGAACTGCTGGGTGCCGGTGGAAGTTCGGACCTGGAACTCGGTGGACGTGCCAACCACGTGTGCGTTGGTGACGATGTTGCCCTTATCGTCCAAGATCACGCCGGAGCCGATACCGCTCGGGCTGGTGATCTCCACGATGGACGGCAAGGACTCCTTCACGACCCGGGTGAAGTCCTGCTCCAGGGACTGCCCGGCACTGCGGCCAATGGACGGTTGGCTGAAACCGTCGGCGCCCGCACCGGTGCAGCCGCCGGCCGTGAACAGCGCGATCGCCAGGCCTGCCGAGGCTAGGAAACGCTTACGACCGGCCCGCTCCATCGCTGTACCGCTCGTCATCGATTCCCGGAGGGCATAGGGCACCCCGCACCTCCTCCATCCTTGCTGACGATCGGTACTCAGCACCCTGGCCAGGACTGCGGGCGCTCACTTCGGCCTGAGTGGTGCAAATCCTCCCAGATGTTGCATCCGTTGGAACATGTGCTGGCGGCGTCGACCTGGGGGGCGAACCAGTCGCGAGATCCGTACCGGGAAGCATGGACGCACCCGTACGGTAGTGGGGCCGCACCTACGGGCGGTCCCGGCTCACTCACGCGCAACCTCGATTTGCAGCGCATGCGTGGGGGAGACGACGGTCCGCCGCTACCGCGTTCAAGTGGGGGTTCCCGCGGCCAACCGCGCGCGTTCCGCCTCGGGGTCCCAGCCCTCAGGGGCAGGCCAGGTGAGGGCCATCTCCTCGAGCTGCTCGATGAGAATTTCGTGACCGCCCAATTGCGGTACCATCTGCGGTCGGCGGGCACGGTAAACCACGGAGCAGCTTCGGTGTTGCATCTCCTGAGTGCATCCGAGTAAGCCTGCTGGTAATCGTCCCAATAAACGCGCTCGTCAATGTCGGCAGGATTGTACTTCCAGCGTTTCGTGGGGTCGTCGAGCCGTGCGATCAGCCGCCGCTTCTGCTCCTCCTTGAGATGTGAAGAAAGCATTTCACGATTCTCGTGGTCGAGGCGGCCAGCTTCGCCTCGAAGCGGTTGATCTGGCCGTAGCGGCCTGACCACATCTCGGGCGGTACAAGCTCATGCACCCGAACCACGACCACGTCCTCATAGTGGGAGCGGTCGAAGACGCCGACAATGCCAGGCGGTGGCAATCGCCGCTTGACCCGCCACAAGAAGTGGTGTTCACGCTCCTCGGGGGTCGGCTTCTTGAACGCGTGATATTGCACGCCCATGGGGTTCACGAGGCCGAGGACATGCTCGACCGTGGCTCCCTTGCCGGCGGTGTCCATGCCCTGCAGCACGAGCAGCAGGCTCCGCCGTCCACCGGTATGCCCCTCGGCGTAGAGCTGCTCTTGTAGGTCCGCCAGGCGCGGCCCAAGGTGGCGCATCGCGGTTGTGGCCTCGGTCTTACCCGAACCTGTGAAGCCGGGGGTCGCCCGCGTGGCTATCGCCTTGAGGCCCACCGGCCCGGTAGGCATGCGCAGCAGGTCACTCACCCGCGGTGGAACCTCGGCGCGCGCGGATGCGTCCAAGCGCCCCGATTTCGAGTTGGCCACTGACGAAGGCTTCCAGGTGCCCAGAAGACCGGCAACGGCAGGCGGGATAAGTGTAGGTGTCGGCAACTGATCGTTGCCAAATTCCGACGGTCCACTCGAGAATTAACAGGAGTTCCCACGGTGCAACGTCGTACGATTCGGGGATGAAAGAGCGCACCTCCTCGACGCCACTCGGCGCGGTCGCGCGAGGCGCGGTGGCGGGAGCGCTTGGCACCGCTGCGATGGATCTGCTCTGGTTTTCCCGGTACCGGCACAACGGCGGGGACAGCGGGTTCGTCGACTGGGAGTTCTCGGCTGGCCTTAACAGCTGGGACGGAGCCCCCGCCCCAGCCCAGCTGGGCAGGCGCATCGTCCAGAGGGTTCTCCGCCTCGAGCTACCACCTGAGCGGGCCCGCTTCGTGAACAACATCGTCCACTGGGCGACTGGGATGGGGTGGGGCACCGTATTCGGCCTGGCAAATGGCTGGTTCCCGGCTCGCCGCAGGTGGCACGGGCTGATTCTAGGAGCAGGTGTTTGGGCGACCTCCTACGCGGTGCTCGTGCCGGCGAGGCTCTACAAGCCGGTGTGGGAGTACGACGCGGAGGTGCTCTGGAAGGACCTCAACGCCCATCTCGTTTACGGTATGGCGACGGTCACGACGTTCCGCGTGCTCGAGGGTCGCTGAACGCACCCGTACCTGGCCAGCCGCGCTCGGTCACTGCGGCCGAAGGGTTCCCCCAGGCAGCGTCGCCGCAGCCTCGGTGGGCGATGACCTCACTGGCAGCGGCGGGTTCTTCGCCGGGCCGTTGGTGAGATGACCGTGCAGTCATCGACGCCATGGGCGCCGCAACCTCATCCGCTACGAGTCAGAGCTGAACCGGTTCGCGCCCCGCTATCGCGCAGACCCTGCTCTGCCGCTATGACGTCGATCAATTCCGTGGCGACCTGCTCTTCGATATCATGAAGACCCATCCCAAGGCGCTCATGGGTTCTACTGTGTTGGAAAACCTGTACTTCGCCCCACCCGGCCAGTGGTCTACTGCCCATCGATGACGTACGCCAGTAACCGCGCGGCCGATCAGGAGGCCGCCGCCCTACGGGAGGAACTGGCGTCGTTTCGTCCGCTGCTCGCCCTGTCGATGGGGATGATCGGCAGCCGTGACGAGACCGAAATTCTCCGCATTGCGACAACGAGCGTCCCGTCGCTAGGCGGTTGCCGGGCTGAGGCCGTACACCTCGACGGCGACTGGTGGGTGGTCGAGCCGGTTCGTCGTCCCGACAACGCTGACGGCCTGCTTGCCCAACTTGTCGCGCTCGATCGCTCGGGAGGAGCGGTGGATGTGGGCGGCGCCGGTTGGGCGTGGGCGTATCCCCTGACCAGTCCGGACGACATGGTCGGCCACCTCGTAGTCAGATGCGACACCGAACCCGGGCCGCACCATCAGTTTTTGCTCAAGGCGCTGGTGCAGCAAACGTGCGTTGCGCTCGTCAACGCCCGTTCGCACGCCCGAGAGCAGGCTGGTGCCGAACGAGAACGGGAGATCGCCGCTCGTGAACGGGCGACCGCTGAGCAGTTGCGCACTGCCAACCTCGCCCTCGAACAAGCGATGACGGATTTGGCGCGTTCCGTGGCGGCGGTGCAACGTAGCCTGGACATTCACAACCGGTTCACTGCGGTGATGTCGGTCGGGGATCGCCAAGAGGGCATCGCCCGCACGCTGCACGAGCTGACCGGGCTGCCGGTCGCCATCGAAGATCGCCACGGCAACCTCACCGCCTGGGCCGGTCCCGGCCGGCCCGACCCGTACCCCAAGCCGACTCCCGCTCGTCGTGAGCAGAGCCTGAGACGAGCCATCGACGCCCGGGCTCCGGTGCGCGACAGAGGCCGCCTGATCACGCTGGCCCAACCGGGCAGTGAGGTACTCGGCGTGATCGCCCTCATCGACCCGCACCGGACTGCCGGAGAGAGTGAGAAGGTCGCCCTCGAGCACGCGAACACCGTGCTGGCGTTGGAACTCGCGCATCTCCAGGCGCTGTGTGAGGCAGAGCTGCGGTTGCGGCGTGACCTTGTCGAGGAGCTGCTGGCTGGCACCGATCCGCAGAGCGCCCAAGATCGGGCCCGGGCGTTGGGCTATGACCTGATCCGCCCCCATCGAGTGGTAGTCATCACCGATGGAAGCCCGCGCACCAGCCACGAGTCGTCCTTTCACGCGGTGCGCCGCGCGATGCTCGACACTGGAGCCGGATCCCTGCTTGTTGCCAGATCAGGCGGAGTCGCGGTGCTCTGCGAGGCTGAGCAGGACTGGGAGCGGTTCCGGGCGGCGATTCTCGCTCAGCTGGGCCCGGGGGGGCACTGCCGAATCGGTGTAGGCGCACCCTGCACCGAGCCAACCGAATTTCCCCGATCCCACGGGGAGGCCCAGCTCGCCCTGAAGATGCAAGTTGCCACCGGTTCGCCCGAACAGGTTACCGTCTTCGAAGACCTCGGCATCTATCGATTGCTCTCCGAAACCACCAACATCGGTTCCGTTGAAGGCTTCATTCACCAGTGGCTCGGCGCCCTGCTCGACTACGACGCCGCCAAAGACGCGCAGCTGGTCGAAACCCTGTCCTGCTATCTGGAGTGCGGCGGCAACTACGACCTCACAGCCAAGACATTGTCGCTGCATCGCAGCACGCTGCGCTATCGGTTACAACGGCTTCGCGATATCTCCGGCCTCGACCTCAACGACCCCGATACCCGGTTCAACCTGCAGCTGGCCACCCGAGCCTGGAAAACCATGCAGGCCCTGCGCCAGCAGCGATAAACGCTGTGAAATGTTGATCCATCCGGTGGCCGGGCACCATGGCGCGCAGGCGTGCGATGCGGTCGGACTGAGCGGTCAAGAACGCCGCCGATCTCGGGCGCTCAGTGCGCCGAGTTCGACCACAGCGCTGCGGGATCGCCTTCGGACAGCTCTGTGGTTGAACTCGGCGACACCAGGGTTGATCACTCGACACGGCCGGCGGGATGGGCAGAGATCGTGATGGTTTGCGGGTGGTGGTTATCGCGTTTAGCGCACGGTGTGCGACGGGCTTGGTCCTTCGCCGGGGATCTCGAAAACCACGTCATCCACGTAGCACCAGTACCACTCTTCGCC
>JALZCN010000322.1 GCA_030863045.1 Actinomycetota bacterium
GCGCTATCGCCTGCGCCGTCATGCCGGCACCGCGCGGGACATCAGCCGCGCGCTCCACAGCACACCGACGCAAGCCAGGCCGGTGCCGATCACCAGCAGGACTTGGCCCACCAGGGTGTCGCACAGCATCCGCAACGGAGCCGCACCGACCGCCTGTCCAAGAGCCAGCCCGAGCAACGGCAGCCCCGCCAGCATCGCCGCGGTCGCCCGGGGGCCAGCGAGCCGAGCCTGAACCTCGGCGGCGAACCGCACCCGTTGCTCGGTATCAGAGCGCACCGCGTCAAGCAGATCTGCCAGCGGAATCCCGTAGCGGTCGGACAACGACCACGCATCAGCCAACCGACCCAACCACTCCCGCAGCTGCGCCGGGCCCGTGCTACGCAGCACCGCCGGGACGTCGCCACCGAGGCGGGCCGCCGCGGCCACCGCGGACAAAGCCCGGGTGACTTCGGTGGGCCCATCGGCGTGTGCGTCGGCGGCCGAACTGACGGCATGGCCGGGATGAGCCCCGGCGCGCAGTTCCGCCACCAGCACCCCGAGGGCGTCGCACAGCCCGGTGGCCGCCGTTGCGGCTGACCGGCGATCGCGGCGGGCTCGCCAGCGCGCGGTGGCGGTGCCGGTCGCCAGGACGGCGGCGATCCCGCCACCCGGGCCGGCCAGCAGCACACCGAAGCCGGTCGCCAGGGACACCAGCAGCACGCCGCAACGCCGGGTGGTCCACTTGGCTTCGACCGCGATCCCCCGGGGTCGCACCCGTCGGCGATGCAGATGACCAAGCCGGCCGCGGCCCACCCCGGGTGGCCAGCACAGCGCCCCTGCCGCCAGCGCGACCGCCGCCAAACTCAGCACGCCACACCCCCGCTTCGGCCCTCGAGCAGTGCACGCAGGCGCTGCCGCCCCGGTCCCCACTGCCCGTCTTGCCAGGCCGACAGCACACGAACCAGGTCGCCGTCGCGCTCCAGCACTCCTACTGCAGCCAATCCGCGTGCTCCGTTGCGCCGCGCGACGTGCAGCACCACCTGCACGGCCGCCGCGAGCTGGCTGTGCAACGCGTGGCGGGCCATGCCGCCTAACGCAGCCAGCGCCTCCAGCCGGGCAGGCACCTCCGCCGGGGAGTTCGCGTGCAGGGTTCCCGCTCCTCCCTGGTGGCCGGTGTTGAGCGCGGCGAGTAGCTCGCACACCTCTGCGCCTCGCACCTCCCCGACAACCAGGCGGTCGGGGCGCATCCGCAGCGCCTGGCGCACCAGGTCGCGCAACGTCACCTCACCGACGCCCTCAATGTTGGGCTGGCGGGTGGTCAACCGGACGACATGCGGGTGCTCCGGTGCTAGTTCGGGGGCTTCCTCCACGCACACGATCCGCTCGGTGGCGGGCACGCAGCCCAGTAGGGCGGCTAACAGGGTGGTCTTTCCACTGCCGGTGCCGCCGATGACAAGGAAGGCCAGCCGTGCGGTGACGATGGCGCGTAGCAGGTTGCCGATCTCGGGTGACACGCTGCCTGCCTCCTGTAAGGCGGCCAGCCCGTGCGTGGTTGGGCGCAGCACACGCAGCGAGATGCAGGTGCAGTCGGTGGCGATCGGCGGCAACACCGCATGCAGCCGGACGCCGCCGGGCAGCGGAGCATCCACATAGGGTGAGGCGTCGTCCAGGCGGCGGCCCGCGGCCAGCGCCAGGCGTTGGGCCAACCTGCGCACCGCGTCGGTGTCCGCGAACCGCACCTCGGTGCGGCGCAACTCGCCGGCTTGCTCGACCCACACCTGATCGGGCGCGCTGACCAGTACGTCGGTAGTGGCAGGATCGGTCAACAGCGGTTCCAACGGGCCGGCTCCGACAAGCTCCTGCTGGAGCTCACGAAGCGCCGAGAGCACCTGCAAATCCGCCAGCACACCGTTGGACTCAGCCCGCACCGCAGCTGCCACGGTCTCCGGAGAGACCGCCGCGCCGGCGGCGGCCAGCCGGTGCCGAACCCGGTCGGCCAGCCCCGTGTCGGTACCTGCCGCGCGCCTGGACGCGGTCATGCCGTCCTGCCCGGTGAACGGCCGGGGTCATCGAGTACTTCCAGCACCCGGCGCGCGGCGGTGGCCAGCGGTCCCCGGGACCGTCCCGGAACCGCACCACGATCCAGCGCACCGGCCAACCCAGGCTGCGGGCGCATCGCCGCCAGCAAGGGAAGGCCAAGCGCCCGGCTGACGTCGCTGGGCGTGATCCCGCCCGGTGCGGGGCCCCGCACCACCAACTGCAGCTCAACCCCATCACGCAGCACCCGCGCCACCACAGTCGCGGCC
>JALZCN010000122.1 GCA_030863045.1 Actinomycetota bacterium
CGCCAACCTGCGCCCACCACTGGTCCTCACCGTCCAGGTCATGATCCGGTCCATCTGGATGGGGGTCGTCGAGCACCGCGAAGGAGTCCAGTACCCCAACCGCCCGCAGCGCCGCAGCGCCGTGCTCGGTGACGACGGCGGCATCCAGCACACCCAGCGGCGCGTCCACAGCGAGCAGCCCCCGCAACGCTCCATCGGGCAATACCAGCTCATCGGCGCGCCGCGGCGCTCCGGTGTCGTCGGGCAGCGCCAGCGCACCCAGCCACGGCCGTGCGCCGGCCGGTTCACCAAGGCGCCCCGCCAGCGAGAGCACCACCCGCGCGAACCCGATGAAGTCGGCGCCGTCTTCGGCGTCATCGACGCTGCGCTCGACGGCGGGACGCAACGCGTCCAGCAGCTCGGCCGCGCCAACCGGTCGAGCGCCGAGCCGCTCCAGCACGGAGTGCGCCGCATCCGGGTGCACCAACCGCAGCTCGACGGGCACCACACCGTCCACGTCCCCGAGCAGCACCCCGCGTGGACCGGTGACGGTGCGCCCGTCGGCCAGCGGGACGGGCAGCGCCCCGAGCTCTTCGCGGGCTGCGGGGTCGGCGTCGAGCAGCGGGCTCAGGGCCGCATAGCAGCGCTGCCACCACGACGGTGGTCGATCCAGACAGGCCAGTAGCTCGGCGATGGCCGACGGGCGCAGGCGGGTCACCCCCAATGCAACGAGCGCGGCGGTGTGCGCAGGCGCCGCCAGCTCGGCGTCGAGCAGGTCGGGCGTGACACCGGCGAGTAGCGCGGCCAACTCAGGCAACGGCACGTCCAGCACCAGCGCGTCAGCCGGTGCGACCTCCCCGCCGTCGGCCCCGGGCAGCCACCGCATAGAGCGCAGCGCTTCAAGTATCGCGTCGCGCAGTGCCGCGTCGACTTCGCTGGCCGGAAACCCGGGCGCAGGCACCAGCGCGGTGCGCCGATCTGGCGCCAGTGCAGCGGCGAGATCGGGGTAAGCCCGCGCGGCGATGTCGAGCAGCAGGTCAGCGGCCGGCCCGGGGTGGATGTGGCGCCGTGATGCGTCGACGGGGACCGTGCCGATCAGCCGCGCAGGAAGGGTGAGCCGCTCCGCGGTGGGGGTGGGCGCGTGCAACACGTCGCCGGTCAGCGGTAACGGAGCGCCGTCGGGGCCGATGGGAAGTGCCCAGCACAAACTCCACTCCGGTCGTGCCTCGGGGCCCAGGCCAGCCAGTGCGTTCCGCGGCAGCCGCCCGGACCGGCGCACCATCCGCCAGCGGCGGATCTCCAAACCGTCGTGCACCAGCACCGGGTCGTCACCCTCGCGGCGCAGCGCCCGGTCGCCGATGTCGATCCGGTGTAGCCACGGCAATGCCAGCAGCAGGTCACCGGCCTCGTCCGCGAAAGTGGCGAGCAGCACCTGCGGATCAATTCCGGGGAGCAACGGCAACCGGACCTCGGTGTCGAACCCCGGTGGCGGATCACCCCCGGCAGGCCACACCAGCCGCAGCACCGGGGGCCGCCCACCACGCCGGGTCATCTCGGCGCACAGTGCCGGAGCATCGGCCACCGCTTGGGCGCTGCGCTGCGCGGAGAACTCCACGCCCCCGGAGCGGGAAAGCACCCGCGGTGCGTCGGTGACGCCGAGAACTGCCGCGAAGCCGACCCCGAACCGGCCGACGCTGTCCCCCGCCCGCTTGGCCGAAGCGCGCAGCGCGGCCAGCGCAGCCACTCCGGCGGAGTCCAGCGGCGCACCGGTGTTCGCGGCGCACAGTTCGCCGCCGTTGACGGTGACTTTGAGGTGCCCCGGCGTACCCGCGCGCTGCGCGGCGTCGGCGGCGTTCTGCGCCAACTCGACGAGCAACCGGCCCGCGTAACCGAGCAGGGCGAGGTCAGACTCGGTATTGGCATCCTCTCGGAACCGGGTCGGCGAGCCCCGCCAAGCCGCGAGCACCCCAGCACGCAACGCTGCCGTGCCGAACGGGTCGGCCTCCATGGCTCCACCCTGTGAGCAGGCGTCGGTGTTAATGGCTCGACCGTGCGAGCAGGTCTGGCGGTTCACTCCGCTGGTGACCGAGGCACCAGCTCCAGCTCCGCGTCGTCGTAGACCAGCTCGGCCACCGGCACGCTCGGGCTGGTGTCCACCCGGATCTCGGAATGTGCGCCGCAGCCGAACTCGGCATGCACCGCTTGCCCGTCGGCTGGCGCCAAATCATTGCCGCAGACGCCGATGACTCCCGACAGCAGGCCACCAAGCGGAAGATAGAAGCCGCAGGTCACGCACCGCTCAGGAGCGCTACGGGCCATCTCCGAATCGGGACCGCGGTCACCGTCGCGCCAGCGTTGCACGAGCGCGAGGCGGGCCTCACGACCCAGCACCCGGGACCGTCCCAGCCCGAGCTCCGGGCTGAGCGGCTCCCCCTGCGGGTCGTCGTCGACGAGGTAGCCGGGCACCAGCCGCGTATCGTCCGGGTCGGTCGGTAGCAGGTCCCCGACCCCGAGGTCGCCGGCCTGGACCCGTTGGGTCCACGGCACCCAGGGCGGCGCAACCAGCGCGTCCGGGCCCGGCAACAGCACCACTTCGCTCACCGTCACCCGCGTCGACGGACCCGCCGAAGCCACCGTGACCGACCAGCGCCATCCCCGGTAGCCGGGGAGGTCCGCTTCGAACAGGTG
>JALZCN010000348.1 GCA_030863045.1 Actinomycetota bacterium
CGTCGGACCGGGCGGATGCGCACGGTGGCCGAGACCTCAGCAGGTGGACTGGTGGTAGACGTCGAGACCGGGCATGCGGCCGTGATCGGTCGGCTGGATCGGCGCGGCAGGCTGCTGTGGTCGCTGCCCAAAGGTCACGTCGAGCAGGGCGAGACGGTGGAGCAGGCGGCCGTGCGCGAGGTCGCCGAAGAGACCGGGATCGACAGCGCAGTGGTGGCCGAGCTGGGCAGCATCGACTACTGGTTCGTTGCCGAGGACCGCCGGGTGCACAAAACAGTGCACCACTTCCTGCTCCGCGCGGTGGGCGGGCAGTTATCCGACGCCGACATGGAGGTCACCGAGGTGGCCTGGGTACCGTTGGCTGACCTACCTGCACGCTTGGCCTACGCCGACGAACGTCGCCTGGTGCAGCGCGCCGCCACGATGCTCGCGGATTCCGCGTGACGCTCCCCATTCTGACGCCCCCATTCTGAGGACCCCCATCATGAGGCTCCCCGTATGAGACACAGGCGCCGACAAGGCGCCACAGCGACCATGGTGGCCGTGCTGGCGTTGCTGATGCCTGGCAACCCGGTACATGCAGCCGCCCAACCGCAGCGCCCGAACGTGCTGGCTCAGCTTGAGCTGTCCGAGCTATCCCCTCGGGTGGTCACCGTGGCCAGCGCGCCGGTGCTCCGGGTGACCGGCCGGGTGGTCAACGTCGGGGACCGCCCGATCACCAAACTCGGGGTTCGGTTGCAGCGCGATGCGCCGGTGAACTCCGACGAAGCGATCACCCGAGCCGTCAGCGGGGCAGCCGAAATGCCGCACGTCACCCGCTTTCAGGCGTTGCCGGATGACCTCACTCTCGCGCCAGGACAGAGCAGCCCATTCGAGATGGATGTGCCGCTACGTGGTGGGACGGAAATGGAGTCGTTGCAGATCAACGAACCGGGTGTCTATCCCCTGCTGGTGAACCTCAACGGCAAGCCGGACTTCGGCGGCACCGCGCGGCTGGCGTCGGTCCCGCTGCTGTTGCCAGTGCTCGAGATCCCCCCCGCCATCCCTCGCGGGCCACCCGGCCCAGTGCTGCCCCGCCCGGCCACGCCCGTGCCGTTGACGGTGGTGTGGCCGCTGGCCACCGATCCGGCGCGGCTGACAACCGGTCCCGGAGAGCCGCTCTCGATTCGCAGTGAACAGGCCGGGACGGATCCGGTGGCGGCCGAGATCGCCCCTGGTGGCCGGTTGGACGGCCTGCTCGGTGCCCTTGAGCAGGCGCTGCCGCCAGGGGCGCCGCTGGCCGCGGCGGTGTGCGTGGCGGTGGATCCACTGTTGCTGGAGACGACCGACGGCATGAGCCGCGGTTACCGGGTGGCCCACCCCGGTGGGATCAGCGACGGCACCGGCGCGCGGGATGCGCAACGGTGGCTTGATCGGCTGCGCACCGCTGTCCAAGGTCGCTGCGTGTTACCGCTGCCCTATGCCGATGCGGACCTGGTAGCACTGTCCCGGGCCGGGCTCACCGACCTGGCGGCCCTGGCCACCGGCACCGGCACCGGCCTGGTGGCCGACCTGCTCGGGGTGCAGCCGTTGACCGGGGTGAGCTGGCCGGCGGGCGAGATGCTCGACGAGCGCACGCTGGGCGACCTCATCACCCTCCAGACCCATGCCCTGCTGCTGGACCCCCGCGGCGTCGTCGTCCAACCAGGTCTCACCCCTGCCCCGCAGCAGCGTCCCGGTGACGTCGTCACCCTGGTAGGTGGCTCTTCAAGTACCGCCAACCCGGCTACCCCGGTACCGGGCAAGCGAGGCGCGCGTCCCGTCGGTCTGCTGGTCGACCCGCTACTGACGAACGCGCTGGCCGGCACCGCAACCTCGTTGGCGACCCAGAACGGGCTCGGCGCACTGGTGTACCGCGCCGCCACCGACCAGCCTGTGCTGCTGGTGCCGCCGCGCCGCTGGCAGGTCCGCGGTACGGACGCCACCGCTGTGCTGAACACCGCCCGGCAGCTGCTGGACGCCGGTTTCGCCGTCCCACGCGAGCTGGCCGCACTGGCCGACACCCGCCCTTCCGGCGCCGAAGTCGCGGTGACGTATCCACCGCAGGCCAGCGCCGAGGAGATACCCGCACAGGTCACCGCGGACGTCCAGCGAGACCGCGACGTCTTGCGGGATCTGCAAGTGGCCACCGTCGTGGATCCCGCTGCGAACCTCAGGCCGGTCGCCCTGCTCGACCCGCTGCGGCTCGGGCTGCTCCGTGGAGTGTCCGCGGCCTGGCGCGGCCGGCCTAATCGAGCCGCACTGGCGACCGAGGAGCTGAGCAGCCGACTCGACGAGCTACGCCAGTCGGTACGGATCCTTCAGCCACCCGGCCCCTACAGCCTGGCGGCCTCGAACTCGCCGCTGTTGATCACCGTGAGCAACGCGCTACCGGTCGGGGTGCAGGTTGCGCTAAGCCTGTCGGAGACCGCCGGGTTACGCGCCGGCGCGGTGGGGTTGCAGCTGGTGCCGGCCCTCAGCACCCGGCAGCTGGTCATCCCGGCAGAGGTGAGTCGGGCCGGTCAGTTCAGTGTCGATGCCCGATTGAGCACCCCGGGCGGCACCCCGCTGGGCGAGCCGAGCACCCTACAGCTGCGCTCCACCGCTTTCGGCACCGTTACAGTCGCGCTCACGGTGGGCGCCGCCGCTGCGCTGATACTGCTGGTGGTCCGCCGAATCGTGCGCCGAGCGCGCCGAACACGGGAAGTCGGGTGACGTTGGATACCGCCAACCGCACACCACCGCTACTTGATAGCCGGCTCAGCCGGCAGTCGCCTGATAGCCGGCTCAGCTGGCAGGCGCCCCCGGTATCGGTGGCGGCAGCCACTCGCACGATGGCGGTGGCCACCCTGGTCAGCCGGATCACCGGATTTGTTCGTCAACTGGCACTGGCCGCCGTGCTCGGGCTGGGTGTGGTCAACGACTCCTACACGGTTTCCAACACGCTGCCGGCGATGCTCTACGAGATCCTGCTCGGCGGGGTGCTGACCAGCGTCCTGGTGCCGCTGCTGGTGCGCGCGGCAAAGGAGGACGCTGACCACGGCGAGGCCTACACCCAGCGGCTGATCACGCTCGCCTGCGTGACGCTCGGCGTCGCCAGCGTGCTGGCCGTCGCCGCGGCACCGTTTCTGGCCGTGTTGTTCCTCGGCAACAGCAGCAACGCCAACCCGCAGCTGACCACCGTGTTCGGCTACCTGTTACTACCGCTGATCCTGTTCTATGGTCTGTCCGGACTGTTCGGGGCGATCCTCAATGCGCGCAGCAGCTTCGCCCCACCCGCATGGGCACCGGTGCTCAACAACGTCATCGTGCTGGTGGCGCTGGGCGTCTACGCCCTGGTACCGGGGGAGATCAGCCTCAATCCGGCACGGCTAAGCGACCCGAAGCTACTGGTGCTCGGGTTGGGCACGACTGCGGGCATCGTCGCCCAAGCGCTGGTGCAGGTACCCGCGCTGCGTCGGGCCGGTTTCCGCTTCGGCTGGCGCTGGGGCTGGGACCCCCGGCTGACCCAGGCCAGCGGAATGGCGGCCTGGTTCGTGCTCTATGTACTGGTCGGCCAGCTCGGCTTCGTGATCACCACCCGCTCGGCGGCGCAGGGCGAGCCAGGCGGGGTGGTGATCTACAGCCTGGTGTGGCTGCTGCTGCAACTACCCTATGGCGTCCTCGGCTACTCCCTGCTCACGGCGATCATGCCGCGAATGAGCCGGGCGGCGGCCGACGGTAACTGGCGCGGCGTGGTCGAGGATCTGTCGCTGGGCAGCCGCTACCTGACCGTGCTGCTGGTACCGATCACCGTGGTGTTCACCCTGGCCGGCCCGCAGATCGGCGTCGCGCTGTTCTCGCTGGGCAAGGCGGGTAGCGATGCCGAGCGGCTCGGTGCCGCGCTGGCGGTCGCCGCCTTCGGCCTGCTGCCGTATGCGGTGACGATGCTCCAGCTGCGGGTGTTCTACTCGATGGCCGACGCGCGCACCCCTACGATGATCAACGCGATCATGGTGGCGGTGAAGCTGCCCATGCTGCTGGCCTGCCCGGTACTGCTCGACGGCGCCGACGTGGTGCTCGGCCTCACCGCGGCCAACTCGCTGTCGTGCGTGGTGGGCGTGATGGTCGGGCAGGTGTGGCTACGCCGGCGACTGGGCCGGGTGGAGACCAAACGCAGCCTGGTCACCTTGAGGAACTCCCTGGCAGCGGCAGTGCCCGCGGTGGCCGCGGTGCTCGCCATGCGCGCCCTGTTCGACCTGAACGGCGTGGGGGGTGCCTGGCTGGACTTGATCCTCACTACGGTGGTCGTCGGCGTCGTGATGGGTCTCGCCTTGGTCGCCATGCGCACCCCTGAACTGACTAGCGCGTTACGCGCACTGAGGCGCGTGAATGGATCGACTAGCCGTCGGGAGCCGTAGGCTTGACAATTGTTCCAACAACTCCCGGGTGCCTGCTGGCGAAACCGGGTGTCCTGAGTGAACCCGGGGAGAGTGACGCCACCGTGAGTGAGTCGGCCGGGATGGGGACACCTAGGTCCCGTGCCCCGTGGCCCACTCCGGGGTGTGTTCTCGGGCGAGGGCGTTACCGGTTGCTGGCCGAGGTCGGTCGTGACGACCGGTGCGCCGCTCGCCTGTGGCGAGGCCGTGATCTGGTGCTGGATCGTGACGTCGCGCTGACCTTGTTCATTGCCGGCCCGCAGGACAGCCAGACCGGCACATTGATCCGTTCCGCCGTCGGGCGCGCGCTGCGCTGTGCTCGTCTGGAGACCGCCGGCGCTGCGCGGGTGCTGGATGTGCTGGAGCTGGAGCGTGAGGATTGCCCGGCTTCCGCGGCGGTCGTCGCCGAGTGGACACCGGGTTGTGCGCTGGTGGAACTCCTCGACGACGGGCCGCTGCCGCCGTCGGCCGCGGCCAGCGTTCTCGTCCCGCTCGCCGGTGCCGTCGACGCGGCACACAGCGCGGGATTGATCCTCGGCTGCGACCATCCGAACCGGATCCGGGTGACTCCCGACCGGCAAGCCCGACTCGCGTTCCTGGGCCCGCCCCCCACCACCGGGTCCGGAGACGACATCCGCGGCTTGGGCGCGATGCTGTACCTGCTGCTCACCGGGTGCTGGCCACTGCCCGCTGGGCTCACCGGCGTGCCACCCGCACCGATCGGGGCGGACGGACTGCCGGTCAGCCCCTCGACGTTGCGTCCTGAGGTCCCGGTGGAGCTGTCAACCTTGGCGCTGCGCAGCATTGCCGGTCCAGGCACCGGCGGCGGCGTGCACACCGGGGCCGCCGTACGGCAGGTGCTCGAGCTCAACGCCTCAACCAAGACCGCCGTGCGCGATCCGCTCCGGGCGCAGCACCAACGTCGGGTCAAGTTGGGCGTGTCGATAACCGTGTTGGCAGCCGCCACACTGCTGATCCTTGGCTACACGGGCATGCAGGTGGTGTCGGTATTCACCAACCCCGGGGGTACACCGCTCGTCGTCGCCGCTAACGCGCCCACCGGACCGGTGGCACCGCCGCCGGTGGTGTCCTCACCGGTCCGGGCGAAGAAGCTCTCGGTCTACGACCCCTCTGGGAAGGGCCGCCCAGACCGCCAGCAGGACGTCGGCAAGGTGATGGACGGCAACCCGAACACTGCGTGGTCCACCGATTCCTACCGCCAGCAGTTTCCCTCCTATAAGAAGGGGCTCGGAGTGATGTTGAGCTTCGAGCAGCCCGTCGCAGCGGCCTCGGTGACGGTGATGTCGCCGAGCCCGGGCACCGTGCTCGAGATACGCACCGCAGCGTCCCCGAACGCGCCGCTCGCGCAAACCACCCTGGTGGGCTCGGCCACTCTGGGTCGCGGCAACACCCAGATCCCGCTGACCGCCGGCCCGCCAACCCAATACCTGCTGGTGTGGATCACCGAACTGAGCGGTGAGCCGAACCGTCACCAGTCCAAGCTCAGCGAGCTCGGAATCATGCAACGGTCCACCTGAGTGGGGCGGCGTTGGTGGCAGTTGAGAGCACACCGTCAGGCCGGGTTGACGGTACTTGAAGAGCGGCCAACTGGGGCGGGAACATCAGTCCGTAGGATCGTGTTGTGGCCAACGTGAGCGAGCAGATCAGGGATTTGATTATTATCGGCTCCGGTCCGGCTGGTTACACGGCCGCGATCTACAGCGCACGGGCCCAGCTGAAGCCGCTCATCTTTGAAGGAG